>CAZZFH010000472.1:0-1973 GCA_964653295.1 uncultured Candidatus Bathyarchaeia archaeon
TGTAGACGACTTCAACAAGATGGACCAGGTCTATCGCGAGTACTTCACGAAGGGACAGGGGCCCGCCAGAGTGACAATACAAGCTCTATCGCCGATCGAGGGTATCAATATTGAGATTGAAGTCACCGCCGTGCTTCCAAGCTGAAGGAGAACCCACACACCTAAACTGGTGTCCGAGTTAGGGCATGCCGGGTTATTGGTTTCACAATTAGGGGCAGGCCGCCCAACAATGTGCTGGAGCCGACCAGGCTATCGCGGCTCGAATTCGAAGTTGGTCTCGCGTTTGCGGGCAGTCTGCCAGCGAGGTTGGTGTTGCACACCCGCCTGGCGGCTCAGCACTGACCGTTAGGCGCGCGTGAAGTCGAGGTCTTCTGTGTTGGAGGAAGGGTTTATGGCTCGAGAACGCATACCTGAACAGGAAGCGATTGTTGATCCCGATCAGATCAACAACTACGTTCGTCTCTCTGAGACGGTCATGGGGAATGTGTATCGAGACGTTGTGAACAGGGCCACAAAGCTGGCACCCATTGCGGGCCGGGTTCTGGACGTTGGGACAGGGTTCGGTATGCTCGCTATGACGTTGGCTCGAAAGAACCCCGAAGTGGAGATCATAGGGCTCGATGTTTCAAAACAGATGACTGAGGCAGGCAAAGCTTTGGTCGAGAGAAGAGGGTTGTCAAAGAGGGTCTCTTTCGAGAAGGCGGATGCCAAAGAGATGCCATTTCCTGAAGGCTTTTTCGATGCAGTCATTAGCTATGGGTCTCTTCATCATTGGGTAGGGCCGGAGCGAGTGTTTGACGAGATCAATCGGGTACGGAAGTCCACAGGGATGATCTACATTGCGGATTTGCGGAGGGATCAGCCACGGATTCCGTTGTGGTTGTTGTATCTGTTTGTGAGGGTGCGAGCGGGTCGACGGATGGCAGGAGAGATGGTAGCGTCGGTGAACGCGGCGTACACGCCACCAGAGATTGAAGAGATCATGGGGAGGACAACGATAACGGAATGGCAGCCAAGGCACACTTTCTATGGCATAAACATCTTTTCTGGGCAGAAGTAGGCCTGTCTGAGAGAGGCATTGGGGAAGTCCTCAGAGGCATCGACATCAGAACTGCTGATGAGCCAAGTCCAGGACTACATCAAACAGCGGTTTTAGGCAGCAACGCTGCCCAGTGCATCCGGGGACGCATACCATGATTCCTCAAAGAGCAGCCTGAGATAAGGTCTGTGTCCCTCGAATTAACGAGTAGGTTATTATGTCTGCGACTAGAATTTCTAGAAGGAGGGAGGAATGGAGTTAATTCCTGCCCTTGAAATAGGATGGCTTAATGGGTGGATTCTGTTATCTTTGCCCTATTTGGTATACGGCATTTTGCTTTTGGTCTTTCCAAAGGATGTGATAGCACGGCTGTATGAATATGATCGATCCAGGTGGAGTAGAAAGCAAAGAGCTTTCTATGCTATAGGGAGACTGTTAATCCTTGTTTATTTTGCTCTGATAATCTTTACTCCACTGAAAACAGGAGCTGTTGTTTTCATTCCTGGAATTTTTCTATTTGTCCTTGGCTTGGCTGGTTTCATTATTGCGCTGGTCAATTTCAAGAACACACCACCTGATCAGCCGGTTACCAGCGGACTCTACAGAATATCACGCCATCCACAGGTGTTCATGGGATTCATTCTAGGTTGTGGGATTTGTATGGCTATAGGCTCATGGCTGGCACTATTCATACTGATTCTATCCTCATTATTCGGTCGCGCTAGAACCCTGGCGGAGGAAGAAGCTTGCCTGGAGCGATATGGTGATTCATACCGCGCCTACATGAAACGAGTACCCCGATATTTTCTGCGTGGCGGGGGGTTGGGTCTTCATTCTTGATATCAACAAGGAGAGCGATTCAGCGCGGGCGATGAGAAACGAGACTTGAGGACGATTGTTGGACAACCCTATTCCACTGACGGCCTCACAGGCC
>CAZZFH010000473.1:0-1969 GCA_964653295.1 uncultured Candidatus Bathyarchaeia archaeon
CACAACTTCAGGCTCCCCACTAAACTCATTCTCAGTAGCTCCAAAACGAGGAATAGACAGAACATTCAACATAGACAAATAATATAAATCTCTAATACCCCTAATATCAGAACCACCCTCCTCCGTTACCCCACCTTTATTGAGTGTATGAAGAGCCCTCCCTCTATCCGTAGTCAGTCTTTCAGGAAAAGTAGGCAACTCCCGAGAGAGCCTCATTAAAAAATTCCCAATCTGATGCTTATACTCAGCTGAAAAATCACTATTATCAGGAACATCAATAGACCTCAATAAATCAGGATGGAACAAATGTTGATATCGATCAACCCAATTATTAGCCCTAATCATTGCAGAGCAAGCAATCGCATCCCGATACTGAATTTCAGAACTCAAAGGTACAAGAGAATACACTCCATATCGCGCATAATCCCTAACCGAACTAACCTCAACCACCTCACCCTCTTCATACACCAACCCCTCACCGTGATCATCAGCCAAGCCTGTTCTCTTAACAAAAACTCGATATGCATCATCGTAAGAGATATCTCTACACAAATTATCAAGAAGAGGATAATCTCCATCCTTGGCCCACGACAATTCATCTCCATGTTTCAGGGTTTCATCCATAAACTAAGCCTTGACATAAATAGGAGACATACTATACTAGTATCCAACGATTTGGCAAGGTTTTTATTTAAAATTCGGAGCTAAATTGCTATAATATCTACGAAATGGACACAACGCAACACACACCAGATACTTTCCCAAACCTAGGAGCAGGAATCCCCGTAATCAGCCATAGAACAAGTCCGACAACTTCCCGTCCAGGCTTTGAATTAGACGAAAGAGGACAGCCGGTATCCTTCGTATACACAAACGCATATCCTGAAAGAGGAAACCAAGGCAGAGAAACTCCCCCTCCCACATTACGAGCAGAAACACACCCACAAGAACCAACAATAGGAATGACAATGGATACACCAATAGGAAGAAATGGTGGAGGAAGTAACACCCCTGTAGGGCCAACAACAAAACCAATAATCATATCGGTAGACCGACGCCACAGATTCGGTCCGAGAGGACTAGGCCCTGTGGAAACTCAAATAACAAGAAGTGTGCACCACAAAATTGTATCAAGCCTCGGAGGAGTTCTAAAAGAATTAAGAGACAACAAAGACGATAGAAACAGAACAGCAGCTATAATGGTCGATTATGACCCAGAACAAGATGAAAAAACTCTAGTTGAAGAAATAATTGCAGAAGCCTCGGCAATCAACGCAAAAGTAATTCTCTTACTCAAAGACAGAAATAGAATAGCAGAAACACAAGGCGATTTCGCACCACCCCCAGATGTATTTGGAGCAGAAACATCCCTCCCCTTCGCCAGCATCGCAAGCGCTATAAACTCCCAACTACTTAAACGCTCACAACCAGAATAGTCTCAATTAACGCACTTTCTATTGACCAGCAGGACAATATATGGTTAAATAATACCCTTTTTTGTTAAGCTAAAAAACAATGGGTACAGAGGGAAAAAATGACAAAATTCTGCTAGGCTGGGGAAATTCAGCAAACCGGGCAAACCTAACAAACCCAATACACGAAGACAGTGACGAAACTGTTATTACACCCGAAGGAGTAGGAATAGTAGAAGCAGCTACTCCAGAAGAAGTAATAGAAGCAATTCAAGAAGACACAGATAGCCGAATAAAGATCGCCATAGTGAGAATGCTACTCAGAAACAGCGAAACCCCAGAAGATAAAACCCGAAAAGTAGAAAGCCTAGAAGCATTAAGAACAATCAGAACACTTAGAGAAGATCTATATATAATATTGGTTTTCAATCTTAGAAATCAGCGAGAAAGAAGCAGAAGAGATGAGTTGACAACTGCAAACACTCCAGCAGACTTGTTTCTAACATGCCCCCTTGCCCCAGCAGAAATTAAAAAACGCATCACCGCTAGATTAGCCA
>CAZZFH010000474.1:0-1962 GCA_964653295.1 uncultured Candidatus Bathyarchaeia archaeon
CACATTTGGGACAGAAAACATCATCTTCTTCGTACTCGGCTCCACATTGGTCACAATACAGTGATAAAAGTCCGCCATTATTGTTATTTCCCTTGTTTTCCTCAGCCGGCTCTGACATTTATTGATCGTAGAATTGTTGCGCTATTGTTCTATAAAGGATTCTATTTGAAACTTATAGGTTTGAGGAATATACTGGATCATGTATTGCTCTGCGTTGTTGTGATGTTGCTGGTGGCTGTGGGGTGGCTCATAGATTAGGTAGACCTTGGAAGGTTAGATCAGTAGCTTCTTTTTGGTGGTGAGTTGATTTGTTTATGTAATTTAGCAACACGCTGGCGCGCGTTAAAGGATCAGTGTCAAATAGTTAAGTTCAACATTATCTGAAGATAGGTTGCTGATCTAGATGGGGAAACAAAAAAGGACGGCGGTTCTCACTGGAACCGCGATAATGGCAGCGCTAGTTATCGTGTTTGATTACACACTCAAGTACTCAGGCCTGAAGATACCATTCCCATGGTACCCAAACCTCAAGTTCGATTTCACGGGAGTACCCATCATAATGAGCCTGTTCATGTACGGACTCTCACCCGCAATCACCACAAGCCTCGTGGCGGGAATAGGAATCGTTATGAGAAGCGGCAACTGGATATCAGCCTCCATGAAGCTCTTCGCCGAGCTATCAACGGTCTTCGGAGTATATCTGGGAGAATCACTTCTTTTCAGGAATAGACCAAGCACCAATTACCAGGCGTGGGCGCTGGGGATCGTTTCAAGGGTGCTCATCATGACAGTTATCAACCTCTATGTACTCCCAAACTTTTGGCATATCCCATACGAGGTCACAATGGGTCTTCTTCCCATGATCGGTGTGTTTAACGTCATTCAGGGACTCGTGACCATCGGCTTGGGATACTTCCTTTATCAAGCTGTGAAGGCTAGGCTGCCAAGCTGGTCTGACGATTAGCCCCGTGGATAGTTTATTTTCATGAAAGAAATAATTAGATATGAGTGTTTCTAATGAAAGAAGAAACGTAAAAGAGTTACAGAAAAAACTAGGCATTAGTTTTAGAGTAGACTACACTTTGTTAATAGCAATCACTCGCCGTTCTTATAAAAACGAACACAAGGAAATAGATAGAGAAGATAATGAACGCATGGAGTTTATTGCTGAAATTGATCTTACGCCAGAACTGGTAGCGATGGTCAAAGGCGCTTTTAAGTACGGGTAGTATTCCGAAAGCTGAGCTAAACTGACTCTATCTTTTGTTCTCTAGCAATTCAGAGGCTGATGCTATAGTGATGTGAGGATAAAATCATCGATTAAGTTGCTAAGGATAAATCTCTTTTTCTCGGTATCACCCAATATAATCATCGATATATCTGAGCCTCATGTAACAAGGAAATTGATCATTTTCTCTTGTCTCTGTGGTTAAAGAATGTGCGATTCTCTCATATGGTTTGGGTTCTTTTCCGTTAAACATGAATAAACTGGTTGAGTATCTCGCTGAACATTATCATCCAAGTGGAAACGCTTTCAAAATAGCATTGGCCACGGAACTTATAGAGAGATCCGGGTTCACCGAGGAGGAGGTCCACGAGATGGCTTTGATGGCTTACAGAGAGGAAATGATCTTAATCGGTAGGCTGAGAGTCAAGGGTAACCGTTGGGGAGTAGATGTGATGATTCCGGATGACATTGATAATATGGCGATAAAGAGAAAAGGCCTAAAATGGATAAAATTGAACAAAACCCGAATTAAAGCCTCCATTTCTTTATCAGTATAAAATAAGCTCCGAATTAGAGATACTCAATAAATATTTCAAATATCATTCGCAAATACGACAGAGTGCGGGGAGTGGGGTTCGAACCGCGCGCGAGAGGATAATCAAAATTCTCCCTGTTTTAATTAACTAAAAAACAATATGAAAATGCGGGGCAAGGGGTACGAACACCGCGTGTGT
>CAZZFH010000475.1:0-1946 GCA_964653295.1 uncultured Candidatus Bathyarchaeia archaeon
GGTAACGGCGTGGGGAAGCGATAAGCTTACCCACTCAATCTTAAAGAGAACCTTATTCTCAACTCAATGCTGATTATTTAGAACTGTCCGAGGACTATAATCAACTATTGTCAAGATACCAAGAATTGGAAGAGGTGTGCAATCTCTTCATCGAAATTTACGAATATAATGTCCTGACCAGATTAGATAGTCTAGCACATGATTATTATGAAACTATTAGATGGGAAAAGGGAAGTTCATTTACCACAACTCAAGGGGTGGTGGATTTCTATTCCTATCTCTCAAGACACGATCAGGGATTATTATGGTGGCCTGATATTGGATCAGAATACTACGAGCTCGAAGGTGAGAATCGATATTCCCAGGCCCGAGAGACATTATTAAATATTCTATCCCTAGCAAATGTCAATGATTCCGACACCGATGCTATCAAAATTATGAAAATTTTGTCTTTTGGCAATATAAAGGTTGATTATGAATCCGATATTAATGATGCCTGGTTCGCACCGACAGAAACACTGAGTAGTGGCACGGGTGATTGTGAAGATTATTCAATTCTATTTTCGGCTCTTTTTGAATTAGCCGATATTGATTCTGCAATTGTTAGGGTTACAAATTCCGATGGGGACAGACATGCTATGGTGCTGGTCCATCTCCCAGTCCTTGAGGGCTTTAATTATCTACCGTTCTCAGATCTAACGGATCTCGGACTCTCCTCGGGCACATGGATTCTGTTGGAACCCCAACGTTCAAGTTATGATCACTTTACGGGCTTATCCCAATGGGTCCTTGTCGTTGCAGCTGAAACATAAACATTTTCCTATTATCTTTATTTTATTAGCATTAACCTTTAAATAGAATTACATAAATGATATTATCGCTTGGCATTAAGCACCTCATCGTTCGGGTGCCGACGGGCGAGAGAAACCTTTTCCCGGGGGTTTAATGCAAGAATCCGAAGATCACGTTAGGACCTTTCCCCAACCGCTAAAAACGTGTCGTGAAATTGGGGATTCTACGACAAAACTCCCGGGTTTTTCGTCTAAAAAGGGGGTTCCCGATGAGGATATTAAGGGCTCCCGGGGAAAGATGACATTGCCGAAGGTCCTAACTTACGATGAGATTGATCGGCTGCTCCTCTCCTTTGATGATATCGAGGACCTTGCCGCTTGCCGAATAATGCTCTTCGCCGGGTTACGAGTAGAGGAGACCTCGAATCTCACGATCGACGATATCGACCGGGAGAGGAGGGCGGTGTTCGTCCGGCAGGGGAAGGGGAGCAAGGATCGTTGGGCTCCGTGTGATATTGCAACGATCTCTCTAGCGATCTGTTATGCTAACTCAATCAGTAGGAAGGGCAGCGAACATCTGTTCATCAAGACGACTAGGACCCTGCAAAGGCACATCGATGACGCTTATAGGAAGGCCGGGATTACTTGGGGGGCCACGTGCCACACATTGAGGCACACGTGCGCCACATGGCAGCTGGACCGGGGAATCCCTTTGGAGATAGTGAGAGAGAACCTGGGGCATGAGGACATAACGACAACCCAGATCTATCTTCATATGAACATCAGGCAGAGGTCCAGGACCTACCTGGACGCTTCAAGATTTGGTGTATAAAGGTTGACTATTCCAGGCAATAATAAGTAAAATTAAGAAAGGTAAACCGTCCATTGACGTTGTAACATATCATTCATAGGTAAAGGTTAAATATAGTATTGAACTCCATAATAATTTCATAGGCATTGTCCTGTCACGGGTGGACTCGATGACTCAGAATAATTGTGCTGGTTTTAATAAGGATAAGTTTAAACAAGTTCTTCATTACATCGTTCATCAGTGTGGCTGCTTGGATAATTTTGGGAAGACGGTTCTATTCAAAATGCTTTATTTCTCAGATTTTGATTTTTATGAACTTCACGAAGAGAAGCTGACGGGGGAAA
>CAZZFH010000476.1:0-1945 GCA_964653295.1 uncultured Candidatus Bathyarchaeia archaeon
ATGGCTGCGATTACTGGTTTTTGAACTTCCAGTATTTTAGAGAAAGCCCTGTGCCCTGTCTCGGTGACTTTTCTTGCGCCTATTGTGGTTAGGGTCGGGAACTGGGTTATGTCTGCGCCCGCGCAGAAAGCTCGGTCTCCTGCTCCCTTGAACAGGACTGCCTTTGTATCTGAGTCTCTTTTGGCTTCCTCTAGGTATTGGGAGATCAAGTCCAACATCTCCAGTGTCATGCTATTGAGTTTGGATGGTCGATTTATGGTGATAATAAGGACGCCATCTTTCTTCTCCATGAGAACCGGCTTCTCTACACCCAGCCCAGATTCCTTCATCTCAAAGGGTCCACGGGGTATGTTTCCACCAAGTTTGATGGCTGTATCGATGTCTTCAGCTGTGGCTATTGCCTCTTTGAGGACTTTTTCTGCTTCCCGTACGAAGGGCTCCAGTAGTTTTACTACATCGAAGCCTTCTGCTTGGGCTTCCGTTACGCTTGGTCTATCTGCGTAGCTGTAGAAGCCTTCTCCTGTTTTTCTCCCTAGTTTCTTGCTCTCGTATAGTTCTGTGATTCTTGGGTGTGGCGTGTATTCTTCTCCGAGGTTTTCCTCGAATGTCTTCAGTATGTTGTATACTATGTCGAGTCCAATTAGGTCGCTCATCATGAAGGGTCCGAGGGGCATTCCTGCTTTATGCTGCATCGCAGCGTCTATTTGCTCCATATCGTACTCGTCAAGTAGCTTGGCTGCTTCATTCAGGTATGTAACAAGAATCCTGTTTACTATGAAGCCTGGTGCATCTTTCTTGACCCAGACTGGGGTTTTTCCCATATTGAGGGCGATGTCCATGACCGTTTTGACGGTTTCTTCGCTGGTCTTTTCTCCTTGATTTACTTCTACCAGCTTCATTATGGCGGGTGGGTTGAAGAAGTGCATACCTATGAAGCGCTCTGGGTTGGATACTGCTTCCGCCATCTCGGATATGCTTAGACTGCTGGTGTTTGATGCTAGGATGGCGTCCTTTGGGACAAACTCGTCTACCTCTTTCCAAACCTTGTGTTTTAGCTCCATTATTTCAGGTATTGCCTCGATTACCAGCTGTGCATCTCCAACAGCTTCCTTGAGGTCAGTTGTAAAGGTTATTCTACCAAGTATCCCATCCATCTGTTCTTGAGACATCCTTTCACGTGAAACTAATCGATTTAGGCCTCCTGTGATGCCTTTTAGCCCATTATCGATATAGTCTTGAGCTATGTCCCTGATGGTTACCTGGTATCCAGCGGCTGCGGCGACTTGGCCTATCCCATGCCCCATGACCCCTGCGCCTAGGACCGCTATTTTCTCTACTTGATCAGGCTTCAATGTCTTTCAAATCGAATAAGTTGGATTGGACTTATCTGTTTTCCCCCAAATATCGGGATAAAACCATTATTTTACATCGCTTGAAGGAGTAATTTTTAATAATTTTCATTTTTACCCCGCTTATTTGGGATAAAACTATTATTTCGTGGGGTCTATCTTCGCGGGAGAGATAATATGAGGCAATTGGTTCTGCTGAAGGATATTCCTGATCTCACTGAGATAAGCATTGATAGTGAGAGAAGGCCAAGGACAGAGGGGGTCAAGAGAAGGATAAGTGACTTGGATAAACGTGCCTTGGAGGCAGCCATCCAAGCAAAGGGCAAGGTGGGTGGAGAGGTAGTGGTTCTTTCTATGGGTGATGATAAGACCAAGACAGCCCTATTGGAAGCCCTTGCTATGGGGGCAGACTCCGCGTATATCGTCATTGAGCCTGAGGTCAAAGGTGTTGATACCAATGCGACGAGTAAGGTGCTTGAGGCAGCGATCCGTCAGATAGGCGAATATGATGTTATTATCAGCGGCGAGATGACGCTGGATAGTCTCAGTAGCCAGATAGGTCCAAGGCTCGCTGAACTGCTTGATCTTCCTCAGGT
>CAZZFH010000477.1:0-1940 GCA_964653295.1 uncultured Candidatus Bathyarchaeia archaeon
CCCCTTTTTGGGTTGCTGGTTTTATTGGTCCTAAAGAAGTTAGTAAGATTAAGACACCTGTATCTAAAGATCGGTTGGGTGAACTTAAAGGCTTACCACTGATTGTGAAACAAAAAAAGATTGACGAAATAATAGTTACCGATGAAAATATTGATAAACGGATACTTATTTCTCTGCTGGATTATTGTACTTCGGAAGGCCTTACTGTGTGGTTCTCACCAAAGTTGATGCCCATTATTGATTTGAAATTGTACATAGATATTTCCATCTTTCGTGTTTAAGTTGAAAGCTTAGGGTTAAGAAGCCCACAATGCTGATGAATCTTAAGCAAGAAGTAGTGGACATCTTTATAACCGTATGCCATGCGCTTTAGCCGCTTTATCTTGTTGTTGATTCCCTCAGATATGGCAGAGGTTATCTTACAGGTGAAATAATTCAGCACATAGTGCCTCTTACGAAAGAACTTATATCCAAGCTCCACAAATGATGGTATTTGGGATTTTATTGCAGCTACAATCCATTGCTTAAGATTGCTGAAGGCTTCTCTACCATCCTTTGATGAATAGATGGACAGAAACTGCTCTTTTAAAAGCATGGCTTGATAGATCCTCTCATTCAGTTGAGATAATTTTTCCAAAAGGTCCCTCTTTCTAGTGGTGACTTTGTTCTGCATAAGGATAAACCGCTTATTGCAGTGGAGAATTTGAGATACTTCGCTGTTATTCTCTTGCCTGGCCCTTTTTAGCTCTTCTTTTCGGATCGTATCTACAGCATCGTTGAGGTATTTTTTTACATGGAAGTGATCAAGAACAATGAGGGCATTGTGGGCATGTTCTCTGGTGGATGAAAGATACCCGCTGGCTCCATCACTAGCTACACCAATGATCTTGTTGCAGTTATCAGGGCCTACATCATGATAGAATCTGTCCATTGTGGCCTTGCCCCGACCTCTATGATTCCATATGACCTTATGCCTCTCTATATCAACCACATTGGTGACATATTTGTGCCACTTCTGCCATGCAACCTCATCAACACTCATATAGCGGGGAACAGGGACAGGAGAGAGCCTTTCATAGGCCAGCTCTTCCAGCATGCTTTTATCTATCCTGTAAACTGTCTCATCATCTAAACCAAGGTACCACCCTGCCTCCTTGTTTGTAGTGATTGAGGTGAGCCTGAAGACGTGATCTGCGAATCGTTTGGTAAATCTTCCTCGAATCCAGCTTAATTCTTCAACTCGAATTCTGTCATCCTCAAGACATGGGAGTTTTCTTACAGGAACATGGAGAAAAACCCTTTTGCCAGATATGGGGAGATCTTCTACGGTTATAGAGCCTAAGCTATGAATGGGGGTGTTGTGAATCCTGCCACATCCTGAGCACATGGGGCTTATATCCTTAATCCGGGCTAATACGAACTCCATACAAGTTTCTGAGTTTTTCACCATATGTGTTGCCTTATAGTTTGGAATATTCAGCAGTTCCGTGATAGTATCCAATTGCATCGAATTTCACCTCTGGTAAGTGTCATCTACATAATAACCTTACCACATACGGTTGAAATTCGGTGCACTCTCTTAATGTATTGTATTTACATGTACTTTTATACCACAATTAACTCATTTCAACTTTTTTACGAAAGAACCAAAATATTCCCTCACACTAGCACAGGTCGGTCTCATCGTAGGAATAAACCGTTTTCTCTCTTTTATTGTTCAACCTTCCGTGGGATACCTTGCCGACCGCTACCGAACGCGTTTCTTTGTGCTTGGTGGTCCGCTTCTTGCCATCGTCTTTATTCCCCTCGTGGGAATAGCGCCCTGTTTTCTGGTGCTGCTTCTTGTTATATCCATAGGGTCCATTGGTTCATCCATGTTTCATCCTTCGGTTGCCGGTATGATTTCTGCTTACTCGGGTCGGAATTTTGGATTTTCCATG
>CAZZFH010000478.1:0-1939 GCA_964653295.1 uncultured Candidatus Bathyarchaeia archaeon
CGGGGTTTCTGATGACCGGAACCACCAGGGCATCGTCTGCCTCCATGGCGATCCTGCTGAGATATACATCAACGCCACCGGGAAGAGACCCGATGACGTTTACCTCCATACTCGCAATGATTGGAGCCCCAACAGTTTCCTCGGTGACTCCAAGGCTCTCAAGGACCTCTATCTGTCCCTCTGGCGTAGCACCGCCGTGACTTCCCATAGCTGGTAAAACGAATGGCTCGGCGCCAGCTTGTTTGAGTTCTTCAATGATGGTCTTTATGATGAGGGGTATGTTTGAGATTCCCCTGCTCCCAGCGGTAACCGCGATCCGTTGACCCGGTTTTACGCGGTCTCTGAGATTCTTGTTGTATAATTCTTCCCGAATCTTGGCTGGGATATCCTTGATTTCTGGTTGCTCAAATATCTGATTGGCTTTTGCCATCTTAGGGAGCTGCATGCTTTGATGGAGTCCTGTGGGCTTATTGGTTTTTTCGTGCAGCAACCATTTGGACGGCGTATTGGATTGCTTCTTTGAGGCTATCTGGGTTGGCTGTGCCTTCGCGTCTTCCTGCTTTGCCATAAGCTGTCCCATGGTCCACCGAGGTTCGTATGAATTTGAGACCGAGGGTGATATTCACACCGCTAACGCTATCCCATTTGCCTGTGGTTTCATCGTACTTCATACCGAGAAGCTTCACTGGGATATGTCCCTGATCGTGATACAAGGCGACCACGATATCATACTGACCACCAACTGCTTTGCCAAACACCGTGTCAGGTGGGACTGGCCCATCAACGTTCAATCCCTCATTCAACGCAGTGTTTATCGCTGGAGTGATTATGCGTGCTTCTTCGTCACCGAATAACCCGCCATCACCACTATGAGGATTCAACCCAGCGACGGCTATCCTTGGATTCTCTATCCCGAGGCTCAGGCAAGCATCGTGGGCGATGTGGATGGTGGTGTATATTCTCTCACTGGTAAGCTTCTCAGGGATTTCCTTGAATGGGATATGGGTTGTCGCGTGGACAACTCGGAGGTTTCCTGTGGCGAGCATCATGGCATAGTCCTTTGTCCCTGATTTCTCTGCAAATATCTCTGTATGACCCGGGTAATTGTAGCCCCCGAGGTGTAACGCCTCCTTGTTTAATGGGGCGGTTACTATGGCGTCAACCTTGTTCTGTAGAGCCAAGTCTGCTGCGTGGATTACAAACTCTGCGCTGGCGGCTCCGCTCATGGCTGCTGGTTTACCCATCTCCAAGCGTTCGGGGTCAATGTTGTGAAGGTCTATGAGATCGATTACTCCATATTGGTACCGTGCATCAGAGGGGGAGTCAATCGAGTTGATATCTAGGCTTAGCTCTGCTACCTCTATCCCCATCCTCATGGCTGAGCCATCCCCAATGACCAATGGGTTGCATATACTGTAGGTTTCCTCGTCTGCGAGGTTTTTTGCTATGATCTCTGGTCCTATTCCGGCTGGGTCTCCCATGGTTATGGCTATTGTGGGTTTCATCTATGCTTCCTCTTCAGGTATTTTGTGGCTTGGATAAGTGTATCGGATTGCCCGAAGCCCCCTGCCTTTGTTATGGCTGGGATGTCATCGAGTCTCAGTACTGGTACCCCGGGTTGTACCTCATCCAGTATCATGATGTTCTCTATTTTGAGGCGGTTTTTCACAGCCAAGGCTGTGGCCCCCCCGGTAATGATGATTCCCGATAGATTCAGGGGTAGAAGCGCCTCGGCTACCCCTGCTAAGGCTTCTGTGATCCTTTTCTCTACCATGTTAGATGATAGGTTGAGGCGTCTAGCTTCCTCAAGGGTCTGCTTGATGGCGTCTGGGGATAGGTTTGATGTGACTACTACGTCCCGCCCCTCCGATAAGGCAGCCTCAGCTTTAGCCAGTATCTCTTGGGGGGACTCGTTGAGGGCTGCATGGGTGTTGAGGGG
>CAZZFH010000479.1:0-1936 GCA_964653295.1 uncultured Candidatus Bathyarchaeia archaeon
ATGGCATATAGCATGTAGATGAGACCCACTGAGAATATCATCGTTCCCAGCCATATCGTTAGAGCCACTGCTATGTTCTTGAACCACAGTTTTCGTACGTAGGCTTTGTCTGGTTTGAATATCCTGCCGCTAACTACCTTAGCTACCGGGGGTTTGATTACTCTTGTCTCCGCTTCTTTTCCCATTTGTTTTTCACTTCCTCTTGTATCGGGGAATCTCTTTCGCCGCCAGTTTGTTGAATATGGCTGTGCTCTGCCGAGTCATGTACAGGGTCTCTTCATCGGGTCGCAACTCGATGCTGTACTCGCTCATCACCTTGTTCAGTGTCTCTCTGCACTCAGCCTCCTTTGGGCACTCTGGGCAGAGCTTTCCAGCGTAGCTCTCATGTCTGTACCATACGATGATGCCCTCAGCCTCTGTGTATACGATGTAGACCTGTGCGTTTGCCTGATAATCGAATCCTATGAGGATTCCTTTGTAGTCTTGTAGGCTCTCCACGTCGAGTCTGTGGCTTTTCGCGTGTTCCTGCAGTGCCTTAGATATTTTTTCGCGTGCCCTGTTGAGTACTCTTGAGGTGTATGCTGGGGTCCACTCGGGGTTCTCGTCAGCGATCTCGCTTGTGGTTTTTCCCCTGTGGAACTCTTGCCATACTGTTGATTCGTGTTTTGAGAGCAGGCTCATTTTGATTCCTCTGATATACACTTGGTATATCTTTACATTTATTTGGTAAAGATTTACTAATAAAGGTTGTGGATCATACTCCAACACCGCCCATAAATATAAGTTGAGAAAATAGGGGAAGCCCTCGTAGAGGACTACATCTCCTCTAAAAGTGACCTACTGCGGGGAGGGTAGCCTCGAGGCAGTGCATCTCCTTCCCCTTTTTTAAGACGCCCCCACTGCCCCGAGCTAATAAATCCATATATGAAAATATATTAAAGGGATTCAGGAGCAAAAATCGCGACAACAAGAATATAGAAACAATAAGGTTTTGAAAAATAGAGTTCTGCTCTGTTATGCGAGTCTTCTGGGCCTCCTGCTATGGAGGCTCTCATCCCATACGAGGGGTTCACCAACGCTCCACAGGAATATGTGAGCTGTGCTTGGTCCTACACGCTTGAACCTTGATCTCAAGCGCTTGACAACATAATCATAGTTGTTGCCCTTGTCCAGTCCATCAAGCCATTTCTGGAAACTACCATACTCCTCTGCTATCCGTTTGAACTCCTCAGCGTTATGAAGCGTTGCTATAATCTTCTGTTTGTTCCTGATGATGCCTGCATCATTCTGGAGTCTCTCCTGTTCTTCTAATCCATAGGCTGCTACTTTATCGATATCAAAGTCATCGAATGCTGCCTTGAAATTGAGCCACTTGTTTGCGATCATCACCCAGTTGAGACCACCCTAGAATATGCAACGGGTCATATTTTCAAAGTATTCCCTGTCTTTTGTTGGGCGTTTATCTGTGAAGACCCAAGGTGGTATTGTTCTTTCTTCTGGCATGTTTATTCCGTGGTTTTCAAGGTTTTTGAAGCTTTTTAGGGTTGAAACACAGTGGTAAGGTTATGGAGCCGAAGCAGGGACCCAAAGAGGTCGTATCTGGAAAACATTGTGCCGTTAGTAGTAGTCACCCCATGGTTAGCAAGATCATGATGGATGTATTGAGAGACGGTGGGAACGCGGTGGATGCCGCCGTTGCGGCTAGCCTAGCGGGGCCTGTTTATGAGCCTCATATGACTACCATCAGTGGCACTGTTAGCTTCCTTTACTGGGACGCAGAGACCGGGAAAAGTTACTTCATGGATGCCTCTCCGACATTACCCGAGGGGTTGTCTCCTTTTTGTCCCCATCCATATGCTCCCTCAACCGCTGCTGCTATTCCTGGTTCTTCTGCTGGTTTGAAGTCAATGCTAGAACGGTTTGGCTCAAAACCATG
>CAZZFH010000480.1:0-1926 GCA_964653295.1 uncultured Candidatus Bathyarchaeia archaeon
AGCTTCTGTTGGATGTACGAAAGCTGGGGCGAAGTTCATACCCATGACTCCATTGTTTTCGGCTAATGCTGTGATCATCTCGTCTGTCATGTTTCTGGGGTGATTACATACTGCTCTTGAGTTGCTGTGGCTCGCTATAACAGGGTTCTTAGTGTGCTCTAATACGTCCCAGAATCCCTCATCATTCAGATGACTCACATCTATAATAATCCCTAGACGATCCAGTTCCTCAACTGCTTGGACACCCAGCTCACTGAGCCTTCCTCCTGTTCTTCTATCAGTGACTCCATCCGCCAACTGATTCCTTAGACTGTGAACGAGACCCACCATCCGGACACCGAGACGATGGAAAACCCCCAACATCTCTATCCTGCCCTCAATAACATCCGCGCCCTCGATGCTGAGCAACCCAGCAGCTTTGCCATTTTGCTTTGCATCTATGATCTCTTGGTAAGATTTCACAGACACAAGCTCCGGGATAGACTCACATTCCTTATAGAACCTGTCTATCATCAGCATAGCGGTCCTCAGGGGATAAGCTGGGGTCCTGCTTCTCTCGCTACTTATAGCGAATACCTGACAGGAAACTCCTCCCTCGATCATCCTTGGAACATCAATGTGTCCGACACTGGTTCGCTGCCCCATACCAATATCCCCACGATAATCCCACATGCTATCACGGGGCTTAGTGAATTCATGAAATAGGCACTTCAATGTATCGCAGTGGGTGTCCACCACAATTGAATCGCTATGAATTTCTTGATAACCCATAATCTGGAATATTGCTCAACATGCTATTATGATTAACCACCCTTGCTAACTATTTTAAGCCCTGAACATACCCCTGTGATGGTTACTATTATGGTAAAAGTACCGGAGAACATCAGAAAAGCATTCGAAACCCAGAAAACCATCCCCATGGCAACAGTAAACAAGGAAGGCGTACCCAACGTCATCTACGTGGGCATGTGGTGGTGGGAAGACGATGAGACACTATGCGTTGTCAACAATTATCTCAGGAAAACACTGGAAAACATAGAGGCAAATGGCTGGGTCAGCTTTGTCTGCTATGGAAAAAATGGCAGCTACCAGATAAAATGCAAGGCGGAGAACCACAAAGAGGGCTCACTTTATGAGAAGGGCTACAAGATAGCCACTGACCGAGAGAAACCCTATCCCGGCAGAAGCACTGTGGCTTGTAAAGTAGTCGAGATATATCAGGGAAGCACTGGAAAAGGGGCTGGCGATAAACTAGCCTAATCCCTGATATCCATTACTCTGTCTCCTAGATGCCTTAGTATCTCTATTTCGAATTGTTTTTCGTGGGTTTCAGGTGAGTATATGAAGAAACTCTGTATCTCGCTGTTTTTCAATCGGGGAATCAATGAAATTAAGAAAGTGTAAATCCTTTTCCACCCCACCATGTTTATCAGAATTGATACATTGAAAAAAAGAATCTGTGACTTTACCCTATTAGCTTCAATATAGTCTAGGATTTCATAAAGTAAAACAGTCAACTCATCAACATCAGTGGATATCCTTAGAACCCTTTCAGAGAAGGCAGCGCCAATTGGTTGATGTTCCTGCGTCATCTCAATGATATACAAATCCTGGATGTCCAACTCAGATTCTGTGATAATATCCTCCGACAATTGATCATAGGTTAGGAACAGAATCGATCTGATTCCTCTACTACCAGCATCGATAATCTTATCCCTAATCCATTTCAACTCTCGTTGCTTTGTTCTCATCTCAACTATGGTTACTATGGCTTCTTGTTCAGTGGTACTCTTTGAGCCCTTCATGAACTCTTCGAACTCTTCTGTTATCATGGAGAAACGGGGGCGGGTCATCCAGTAGAATACAACAGATTTACCTAGGATACTGATAAAAGGTGCAGCCAAGAAGGAGACGTTGCCAGTCGAG
>CAZZFH010000481.1:0-1926 GCA_964653295.1 uncultured Candidatus Bathyarchaeia archaeon
TTCCCCCTGATACTAGGGCGTGTCATCCTGGCTGTTCCGTGCGTAGGCTGGTGGAAGGGTGATGCTTGCTTTCAGTGCGTTGATCGGCTATAATGATAGGCGATAGGCGAGGGAACCTGGGAACCTTGCCTACAAGGATACCCTTTCGTGGGGGTAAACTCGCCTATCAACTCTACTCACGAGGAGTGGTAGCAATGCCTAAACGATTCACGGATTCAGAGAAATGGAAAGACCCTTGGTTTCGTAAGCTCCCTCCCCCTGGCAAGCTCCTTCTTCTTTTCCTTTACGATAGATGTGATATTGCTGGCTTCTGGGAGATCGACATGGAGGCGGCGGCGTTTGAGATAGGATACCCTGCTAAGACTTTGGTTAGTGCTTTGAAACACTTAGAAAGCCGTTACGAGACTAACGGAAAGTATCTATGGGTTAGGCGCTTCATTGAGTTTCAAGGCAACTATCCGTTCAAGGATAAGGTAAGAGTGCACGAGGGGATCATCCGCCTCTTGAAGAAGAGAGAAGAGTTCTCTAATAACATCACACGCTTGTTAAATGGTGAAGGGCTACCTAACTCTTACGAAGGACTTAATAAAGGGTTATTTAACCCTGCAAGTAATAGTAATAGTAATAGTAATAGTAATAGTAAAGGTAAAGGTAAAGGTCAACAAGCAGTTTCTTACTCCGAAGACTTCGAGAAATTCTGGGCTTTCTGGCTCTCTATGGGCCGCGGTCAAAACAAACTCGGCGCATGGGACAAGTGGCAGACTTGCCTCCAAGGTCGTAACGGCAAGAAACCCCATGTCCCTGCGACGGCAGCTCAGTTGCTTACCGCTGGTGAAAACTACAAAGACAAGTGCGTTGCGGCGGGAACGCAGCCAGAGTACATAATGCTGGCAAAGACGTTTCTCGGACCGGATCAACACTGGCGAGATTACCTCAAGGCGAAGGTGCATCAAAGCGCGGCGGATTCATTTGCGGACAAGGTGCTTGCGGATGCAAAACTAAGTAGCAAAGGAGCGCTATGAAACGTACAACAGTTATATGCTTGATGGTGGTATTACTGGGTATTGGTTGCGGGTATGCGGGTGTTGAGCTTGTGGAATCACGTCCCTACCCAGAAGCCCCTGAAATCCGGATGGACGGAGATGCTATACGAGCATCTATGCTGGACGCATCACTGAGAGACACACAAGACTGGGTACTCGCGCATTACAGGCTTGATCTGGAAGCAACAGCGGTACAAGGGCAAAGTGCAAACGTATTCCGTTCAAGCCATATCCGGCGGTGTACTTTCCCGTTGGATGGGTTCAAGACCATGCAAATGGGGAGAAATGATGAGACACCGGCTTCGCATGATTGACAAATTTATAGGCAGCCACATGAGTCCGTTTCGATGGATTCTTATGTGGTTTTGTATTGCTGTTGTGTGTTTTATTATGTTGCTTGTAGTACGTTCCTGGGCTGTATACACGTTTTGCCCGATTGGTGTTATCCTAGGGGGCGTTATGACGACGGCGAATTATCGGAGGTTGCGATGACTGAAAAGGTGAAGATGTTAGATAAACTTCGAACTATTTGGAGGATGAATGGCCACAAAGGTAGCGGTCGCCACAATCAGTAATATGTTCCGCGATGCTAACTACGGGTCTATCCGTGAATCGGCCTACTACCTGTGGGAGAAGACGTTCTGTAACGTCTCAGGTGATGAGTTGGAGCAAGCGGCGTGGAATCTAATCCGAAACCGCTCCCAGTACAAGACAGGACAGGTGAGGCTAGACGAGATCACCAGGGAACTGCGAGACATGGGTATACAGGTTTACCACCGTAAGGAAGACCCTGCGTTCGTGGCGGCGTATGCTGCTTTGGAGGAGCGATCCCGCAAGGATAGTGAGATGGAGGGAGTCTCGTTGGCAGTGTTTCGTGAGACGG
>CAZZFH010000482.1:0-1922 GCA_964653295.1 uncultured Candidatus Bathyarchaeia archaeon
ACGACGTGCTAGACCAGAAGACGATGCTCCTCATCAGGATCGGCATCTACAGCGTCACAAGGGACCCTGTGGCTCTCCGCCACTTCATAGGCGAGGCTTTCAAGGTAGGTATAAGCAAGAAGGAGATTCAGGCTGCAGCCTTGATGGCTTGGGGCACCGGCGTCACTTACAGCGAGTTAGCTATCCCGCTGATTCAGGAAGTTGAGGAAACTCTCTAAAACCATTTTTTTAAACCCATTTTTTCAACGAACTCGAAGCCATCAACATGGAAGAGATGGCTTTGGCAATTGCAGTCACTGCACCCGAAACGGGGAATCGCCTCCCCATACGTTGATACTTTTTCCGCTATATTGCATTCTAGGTGTTCATCGGTTTCCTTCGTATGGATTGATTTGATCTCCACTGTTGTCTCTCTGAGGAGATAATCAATATGCCAGTGTGTTACGTGGTGCTCTCCACGGCTTGTCTTGAGGTGGCGTTCAAGCCGGGGAATGAGGCTGTTCAGAGCCGAGCCCACGTAGACATAGTAACCTCTGTTGAACTCTATCTCACCCAGCGCCCCTATTTGGATTGAATTTGTCTGATGGTTCTCTATGCAGAGGCAGTATGTTCCCTTAACCGGCACAGCCCATGAATAGCGTAGAGGTGATATGAGTCTTATCAAAACAAGGAGCATTCTCACCCAGATGACACATTCAAGAAGAGGAGCTAGAGAGAAGGAAAAAAGGGCAGAATAGCATGTCCATGATCTTGTCCTGGGTGATTGTCCCTCTCCACGGTGGGTTATCCCAGTTGGACTCGTCACCCGAGGGCACCACATCGATGTGCCCGTTCAGTATAGGTGATTTTCCCCCAGATAATTCACGTTCTGAGTATTGGACGAGTCAGGCAGGTTGGTCCTCCCTCGGTCTTCAGGCTTATCTCTACTCCCTCGTATGTGTGTACTTGGCATCCTGCTTCCTCTAATCTAGCCTGAACCTCAGGGGTGCAGTCCAGCATCACTATGTTTCTCGGACCTAAAGCAAGGATGTTGGTTCCCATCTTGTTGAACTCCGCCTCTGATACATCGATCAACTCGACGCCCCGTTCTTTGAGCAGCTTCCAGAAGGGTACAGGGAATAGAGGAGAGTATATGACAGCTAGATCATGGTCTGCGAAGCTGATGAGACTCATGAGATGCAGACAGGCCTCGGGTCCGTAGAAGTATGGAAGATCCACGGGAATCACATCTACCCCGATAGATGTTAATGCGTCCTTCATCTGGGTAAGACCTTCCTTGTTTGTTCTGAATCCTTGACCCAGTGCCATGGTCTCTTCATCGAGCCAGAGAGTGTCTCCGCCCTCTACAGTAGCATTGCCGTGTATTCGGTAGTGTATCGGTATATCCAGCTCCTTGAGTCTACGCTCCATGGGGTTTTCCTCTCCCCTGCGGAGCTTCTTACCCATCTGGAAGATTATTGCTCCCTCATCCGTGATGATAGCAGGATCATATGTGAATATGGAGTCAGCGTGATGGGGCTGAGGCTCAGGGTGACATAGTACCTCGACTCCCTGTCTTAGCATAATTTCTGTGAAAGCATCATGTTCTCTCTGCGCCTCAGACAGATCTAGAGCACCTGTATAGTGCCATCTCTCATAGTCTTCTACGGCGAAGCCCTCGTCTGGGCGCTTAACTAACACCCGTTTCAGGGTGTTAACCATACTCTGACACCCATATTTCTTCATTCAGATCAACCCATGGGAATAACCTACATGTCTTTTTGATATAACATTTAATGCATGCCAGAAAAACGTCTGAAGAAAAATCATGGAAAATTAAGTGGAAAAAGACTAGTTCTTGAGGTACTTGTCGAACCAGTCCAGCATGATCTGGAGCCGCCTCTTCCGTATGCTAGGCCGGGCGTTGCTCCTGAATACGTGGC
>CAZZFH010000483.1:0-1919 GCA_964653295.1 uncultured Candidatus Bathyarchaeia archaeon
GGAATCGTCGGGTCTGTGATGCTGATCAATACAAAGTAGATGCCAGCTATGGTTACTCCCAATGGAGCATTAACTGGTTTGTCCACCTGTGTATGGGTGCCCGTGTAATCAAAGACCAGCGTATCATCCTTCTTGGTGACCTTGACCCTGATATCCACGTCTCCGTCATCGGGGAGAATCGACTCGATATAATCCACGGCACTGTATTCTCCATCGGGCATCAAGCTGATCTCCTCCCTCATCCTGCGCTCACTATAATCCATTATCGCATCCATAGCACCATGAACCACATCGACACCATACTGCTCAACAAGCTCAAGCACCCTGCGCTTCCCTGTATTATTGGCTGCTATCTGTGCCCTAAGATCACCCATCTGAATCTCAGGGGTACGCACATTACTCCGTATCAATCTGGATATCTCTGGATCAACCACTCCTCTCTTGACGAACTTTATCGGTGGAATGATCAAGCCTTCTTGGTAGAGCTCGGTGGAGTCTGCTGCAAGGCTTCCGGGTGTCTTTCCTCCAATATCAGTGTGGTGCGCCTTGTTGGCTGCGTACCCGATTATCGTGTTGTTATGGAATATTGGGGCGATGAGGGTAAGGTCTGGTAGGTGGGTTCCGCTGATGTATGGTTCATTCAGTAGTAATATGTCATCAGGCTCAAGTGTGCCCGTGTATTCCTCCACTCCGAGTTTGACTGCCAATGCCATACTCCCCAGATGCACTGGGATGTGTTCCGCTTGTGCGATAAGCTCACGTCTATGATTAAAGATAGCGCAGCTGTGATCCATCCGCTCCTTGATATTCGGGCTATAGGCGCTCTTCTTTAACGCTATTCCCATCTCTTCTGCTGCATAGATCAACGCCCCTTTGATAACTTCCATGGTGGTGAGATCGATCATTCAGTCATCCTCCTCAGAATCAGGTTACCATAACTATCCGGCTTGAACCTCCAACCCGGATATACCCCAGTAGTCGAGTCATACTGCTCGATTACCGCTGGACCAGTAGCCCCAGAGCCAATACTAGCCCTATCATATACCCCAACAGTATGCCACCCATTATCTGTCTCAAAAAACACCTTCCTTCTTTCACGTGGCTCTGCTCTCCCAAATGTGTCTCGCTCTGGTAGCTTGGGGCTATCAAGAAGACCAATCACCCTGAGCTTCGCATTAACCACCTCGACAGGCTCCTTCTCCTCAGCGTAACCATAAATCTCAGTATGCTTCCCATGGAAATCCACCACAGCCTTCTTGATACTACTCAAAGTAAACGGTGTCTCGGTCTCGATGTTTAACTCAAAGCCCTGCCCACGATACCTCATATCCAGTGTTCTCTGGTACCTGTGATGACTCTCAGGTATACCCTCGGACCCAAGTACCCCTTTGCCCTCTTTCTCCATCCCACTAAACAATTGCTCAATATTCTCTGGATCAATTGAATCCACTCCGGAGAGGACCGGTCTCGAAAAGTCATGGAATAGATCAGCCGTCAATAATCCCAAGGCGCTAAACATACCCGGGTTCGGAGGAACCAAAATATTGTTTATCTCTAATTCCTCCGCCAATGCGCAGGCATGCATTGGACCAGCCCCACCAAAAGCCACAAGAGCGAAATCCCGGGGGTCATAGCCTCGCTCCACCGAGACGATCCTAAGTATCTTGCTCATCATGCTGTTGGAGATACGTACAACACTCATTGCAGTTTCCTCGGCGCTGAATCCCAGCTTCTCACCCAGCATCTGGTATGCTTCCATCGCCTTCTCGGGGTGAATATCCATAGCCCCATCCAGCAAATTACCGGGATTCAAGCGACCCAGCAACAGATTAGCATCAGTAATAGTAGCCTCAACCCCACCCCTACCATAACACGCAGGACCCGGTACCGCGCCGGCACTCATGGGGCCCACCATCAAT
>CAZZFH010000484.1:0-1916 GCA_964653295.1 uncultured Candidatus Bathyarchaeia archaeon
GAAATCCAGAGTTAGTCGGTGTGCCGACCACAACCCACCTTTCGCTCAATAATCAGGAACCTTAAAGACAGTAATGAAATTCCAGAACACCTTTAAAGCGTCATTTATGATTAAATGCGTTTTCGAGCTTACGTACATTATGTGATTACCAGATGTTAGGGGGTTTAATATAGCGCTCTCGCATCATTTAAAAAAATGGATAAAAAGAATGAATATAAACGAGCCCTTCATCTGATTGATAATTGGCTTGATTTTCAGGTTTATATCAAGGAAATTCCTGGCGCTGCCATTGAGGTTTTTGTGGAAGATGAGGTTGTTTTCAAAAAAGAGTATGGTTACGCAAATCTGGAGGACCAGGTTAAATTAACTGATCAACACTTATTCCGAATTGCCTCTCAATCCAAACTGTTCACTGCTACTGCAATAATGAAACTCCACCATGAAAACAAGTTATCACTTGATGACAGAGTATCAAAACATCTACCATGGTTTACATCAGAGAAAGATAACAACCTCCAAAACATATGCATCCATCATCTGCTCACTCACTCCAGCGGAATAACGTGCGACGGGAACACGGCCCATTGGACTAACCACGATTCACCCAGCTTGGAGGAGATCAAACAACAAATCAAAGAAGGAGTCAGCGTCTTCAAAACGAGTGAGAATATAAAATATTCAAATTTTGGCTACGCAGTCCTCGGACAGATCGTTGAGGCAGTATCGGGTCAGAGCTATGAAGAGTATATCCAAAAAACGATTCTAGAGCCATTAGAGATGAAAAACACTGTAATCGACGTTGATCAGGACAATCTCGCCAAACACGCCACAGGATACAAGATAAAACTCTCCAGACATGAACGAGAGCCAATTGAGCATTTTCCAGCAAAAGCCATGCGTGCCGCTGCGGGTTTAAGCAGTACATCGGAGGATTTGATCAAATTCTTCCGAGCCCACATGTATGGAAACACCGATCTGCTTCCAGATAACATCAAACGGGAAATGCAGAGGGTCCAAGTAAACCATGACGGAAATAAACGGGGGCTAGGCTTTGAAATAGCGGAATACCCTGGCGGAGAAATCGTGGTCTATCATAGCGGGGGTTACCCGGGCTTTAAATCACTCTCCGGATTAAACCAGAAAGACAGAGCCATCCTCGTTGTACTGATTAATGCAGCCGATGGCCTGAACTACTCATGGTTCAACGCGATAACCACAATGTTCAGCCATCTCGCGAACAGGAAGGGGGAGTTAGAACAACATGAAGGTGAGGAGGAACCTGATTTCAGCGACCTGACAGGGTTCTATGCTGCGACAGAGAGGGGATTTGCATTGATCAGTCAGGTGGGCTCCAAACTTGTCCTGGTCTCCCCGGACGCAGACAACCCCGCGTCAACAATTCAGATCCTCAAACATGAAAAAGGACACACGTTCATCACCCCAGGAGGACACCCCCTGACCTCCCTAGGGGAAAAAATAAAATTCGTAGACGGACAAGACGGAGAAAAAATCCTGATAGACCACCACGGCGGAGAAGTAAAAAAATTCAAAATTTTTCATGATTGAAGAAAATAATATTTTCGGTATTCCTATTATCACACGAGTGTGGATACGATTGATAGGTTGGATTTCGAATTCATTGCTAAGGTTTGTAAAGCTTCTATCGCTACAGCAATAGGTTCCTCATCTCTAAAGTGACCATCTATTTTATTTATACTAACTCGCGTGTGCGTAATGTGCCCTTTGTGAATAGTTCATTGACATAAGCCTTATGACCCGGACCACCACGCAGACGGTGTGAATTGAGCCATAGTTTTTCCTCGTTTCTCGGTTACCTTCTAATCCCCTATTTCAGGCCCATGACTGAAACTATCATATCGTGGGACGCGTATTGGTTCAGGATGCCCACCCGTGAA
>CAZZFH010000485.1:0-1909 GCA_964653295.1 uncultured Candidatus Bathyarchaeia archaeon
TGGAGTCTTTAGCTCACCGCTGAACTCACGTATCCACCCCTTGAGCAAACCGAGAGCTTCTCCCTCTGCCTCCTCACTCCGTTCAAACATCAACTGCAATCCGAGACAGCTACCGAGAATAGGGGTACCATTCCCTGCTGCTTCCCGCACAACATTTGCTAATGGGTTGAGCTTCAGTGCTGCCGCTCCAAAGTTACCCACGCCGGGAAGCACCACGCCATCAGCTGCTAATATCTCTTCACGAGTCTTTACGACCTCTACCTGTGCCCCAGTTTTCCTGAGGGCGTTGCCCATGCTGAAGAGGTTGCCGACGCCGTAGTCTATTACTGATATCTTTGTCATAGGGTTCCCTTGCTGCTGGGTGCTTCATTGCGTCGTGGGTCGATGCTTGTGGCTTCTCTGAGACATCTTGCTAGGGCTTTGAAGGCTGCCTCTGCTTTGTGGTGATCATTGGTGCCGTACTTAACCGCGATGTGTATGTTTGCTTTTAGACTGGTGGCTAGGGACTCCATGAAGTGAGTTATATCCTCGTTCGCCATGTCCTCGGTCATGGGATTCACAAGCCCAAGATCGATGACGCTGTAGGGTCTCCCACCAAGGTCCAAGCTACAAGAGGCTAGGCTCTCATCCATTGGCACACTGGCGTCAGCGAATCTTGTGATGCGCTTATCCTGCTGTAGTGCTTGATAGAGGGCTTCTCCCAGTACCAGCGCGGTGTCCTCTGCAATGTGGTGCCGTAGGTCTCCCGTGGCGTTTATGTTGATGTCTATTAGGCTGTGGGTTGCAAGGCTTGTGAGCATGTGGTCTAGGAAATTGATGCCTGTATCTATCTCAGCTATGCCTGCTCCATCTAGGTTTATCTTGGCGGTGATCTCGGTTTCCCTTGTCTTACGTGTATATTCGGCTGTTCTCACTGGGCTTCACCTCTCGCGTATCGCAACACAATGGGTATCTCGTTCACAGTTGGAGCCACAACGGCACAACCTATCTCAAGAAAACCATCCCTAACAACATCACCACTGTGCACAGAAGCATAAACACCAGCGAACACATAGCCCTCCCCAGCGTTCTCAGCCGTCAAATAATCAGCCATGGTATCACCGATGAAAAGCGTCTCCTCAGAGTCAAATGGCTCTGATGCCTTTAACAACGGATACGCGTTGGGCTTGTGAAGATTATCCGCTCCCAGCCTCTTGGCGTCTCGGTCAACAACATCATGCCAGTACTGGCTCTCCCGTGGGAACCTGTCCTTGATATCCTTCAACGCGTGTCTTGCAGTGTTCTCTAGGCTGCCTGAGGCGACGCCGAATCGTGGTCCACCGAGAATACTCTCCAATATATCAAGGGTCTCTCCTTGGATTACTACCTCATCTGCTTCAACGATCCCCTTCTCGGGTCTAACGAAGGTTGGCTCAAAGCCAAAGGACTCCTTGAATAGTGTTTCTCCTGAGAAAAGCTCCTCGAATAGGGTGCTTACGATGCTCTCCCCTACTTCTCCCCTGAACTTTAGGGCTTTTTTGATGTTGATTCCAACCTTGGGAAGTAATAGTTCGTCCACTTTATCGATGCCTGATGCATCCAGCTTGACCGCGTATTCTGCTAGTTTTTCGTAGAGCCCCTCTACTGGTATCTCTGCCTTCACCTTGTTTGACATGTAGTCGAATCGGTCTTTGGGTGACTGGTATCTGAGGCTCTCCGCTGCCAACTTGTTCAACTCAGCCAGCTTCTCATCAGGCAGCTCGGCGAGAATCCTCATTATAACAGCGTATGCATGGCTCCAGTCGTTGTTGAAGCCCCCTGTGCGTTTGAAGAGGTGGTTAAGCTCGCTATCAAATATCTCCTCTGGGATAACGGTTCCCGTGAATGTCTCTATGATTATCTTGGTGGTAGCCGCTATGGCGACATTGTA
>CAZZFH010000486.1:0-1906 GCA_964653295.1 uncultured Candidatus Bathyarchaeia archaeon
GATTAACCACCACTTCCCAGACTCGTTTATTTTCATTCTTTTTCTCTCCTTATATTTATCCTGTTTTCGCGGCCCAACTTTCGGTTTTTGCCGAGATTTTCGTTATACCCCGAAAAAGGGGTAGTGTGTTGTAAATTATAAATAAATTACTATTTTGTATATACATCATAATTCACTATTTCTATTCATCCGATGCCTTTTCATATCGTTTGACCTCTATAGGGGGTATATCCGATACTTTATCGACCGTTATAACGGCCACATAGTCCCTGAAGTAAATCTCGTGTTCCGTCAACATATGCCTAGATAGCTCTAGTGGGTGATCCACCACAAAGGGAGATCCCCCCGAACAAAAAGGACACTTGTAAAGGCGAGTCTGATATGAGATCATTTTAAGCTCTCCGTGACCGCATTTATTATCTCTTGAACCACATCATCCTCGTTAATCATGTAGTGCTCATCTATGCCGTTAACAGGCCTAGGTCCGATCTCCCAATCAGCAGTGTAAATCAAATCTACTATGATCTCTCTGAGACTATACTTTTCTCCTTCTTCAACATCCCATTCCCTTAATATATTTAGTTTGTTTTCTTCACAGAATTTATGGAAGTCGTAGATATCCACCCAAGACTCCCAGGATGGGATCTCATAAGGAAACTCGATAATTACTCTTCTTTTCATCATTTCTTTGTTTCCCCCAAGGCATATCCTTCATACCAATCAATGTCTAAAGCTTCAAGCACGGATCTTAGCGCCCTTCGTTTCTTTATGGAATAACCGGTCGCGTCAATTCTAAACACATATAGATCCTCTGACGTAAATCTAACGGGGATACCCTTATTAAGATTCATCTGGTTTCAACTCCTTCAAGAAATACTCAATATACTCATCAATTTGTTGAAGTGTTTTTTCTCCGCTTATGTTATTCTCTAACCAGTCATAGAACCTGTTAAGCACATATTCAGCAACGACATAATCAAGCGTTCTACTCATTCTTTCACCTCATTCGCACTTGGGGCTGAACTCTGATATTTACAAACGATAAATGTATGTTGTTCCTTATCTGTGTTGGTCCCATCATAATGTTCACACTTAGGGCAAGCAATTACTGGGCTTCTCATTTTTGAGTCGGCTCCAGGCTCGTCCAGTGCTTTTGGACATATTACGGCTGGGAACCAATATTTTCTTTTCATCCCTCTTTCCTCGCAGTTGTGTCGGAACTCTGAGGAACCTTTGATTCCCCCAAGTCGTGAAGGTAGCCCGTAATGTAGTTACGAACTATGGCCTTAGAGTATGGGTTTATCTGTGTCTTGAGCCTATCAGGAAGTTCAGGGAGTGAGTCAAGCCAATCCCAGAAGTTCAGCATAACGCTCTTTCCAATGGCCTTTATATCGTCTGCATCTGTGCCGAGAATGAAGTATTCCATAGATAAATCACTATCGTTCCTGTTCTGGTATCCATCGCAGTGGAACTCGTCCATCTCTATCTCGCTAATTATGTCAGTTACCTCCGACTTTAACTTCTCAAACTCCATTAACTTACCTCCTTTTTCGCTGTCTGTGTCGAAAGGCGAACCTGCTTCTCTTGGAGGTAGTCTTCTAGAGTTAGAAACAGTTCATCTGGGGCTTCACATATCCGAGTTATCGGTGCTCGGTGTTCACACATTCCATCCCAGTTGCATGTCCCCTCCATGTCATAATAGCATGTGTCATTAGTAGGCATCAAGAATCCTCCAAGTTCGGGGTTCCTGTTGAACCACGAACCCCGTCTTTTTGTTCAATATACTCATAAGTATATCGTGGGAGTGGGGGCGGTAATGGCTCTGGCTTGGTTTGCTGGAGAAAGGTTTCTCCCAACTTCATCAAGTCCTTAGTTAGTTCTCTCAATCCAACGGAGTACCCCTCGG
>CAZZFH010000487.1:0-1902 GCA_964653295.1 uncultured Candidatus Bathyarchaeia archaeon
CAGTCCGCAGCCTATACATTTTTCCGGGTGCGTTATTAAGGAGCCAGCCACAATTTCTCTGGCATTGAACCGACACCTCTCAACACAGGCTCCGCAGGACACACAGTTCGTTTCGTCTGTGAAAGCTACGGTCGTGGAGGTCAGGATATGCGGGGCGAGACCGAGCCTTGTGGCAACTGACAGGGCCATACAGCAGCATTCGCAGCAACTGCATACCTCATTTATTTCGCTCTGGTCTACGGCTATAGCTAGATGCACCAATCCGCTTTTGTGGGACTCCTCAAGAATATTGAGGGCTTCTTCTACTGCAATCTCTTGAGGGTTCAGCTCCTTGAACTCGTCGATCTCCAGAGCCTGTTTTGCTCTTTCGTTGAGCCTCAAGCATGTGTGTATGGGTGCATCGCAGTTACCTCGTTGCTTCCTGCAGACACAGTCCATGAGTACAATTCTCTCCGCGTTTTCGAGGATTCTTCTAGCTTCCTGAAGGTTTAGGATAAGTTGGTCGCCTATTATCTGAGTGTCAACAGGAATGGTTACCACTTTCTTGAATCTCTTCGTGACTCGCTCCAGCTGTTCAGGTGTCCACTCATTCTTGAACCTCATCTCTCTTGTCATTGGTTTCAACCCCTAGCCTGTTGGCGCTATTTTTTTACCTTACACAATTTCGCTTCACCGAAACTTCATCAAGATTGTATTGCAGTGGAAACTCGATTTCATCGTAATTTATCTGAAAAGCTTCTTCTATCGATCTACCTCGTAACCAGAATTCTAGTCCAACTAAGGTGGCGGAATGACCGATGATGAGAATTTTATGACCCATTTGTTTTACGACCATCTCATCCAAGAAACTCTTAATTCTATGAACGACCTGGCAGTAGCTCTCACCTGATGGGAAAGGAGTGATCACGGCGTTGTTTCTAGCCTGGAATACCTCCCTTCTCGGCATTCGCGTCATGGACCCATAATCGCATTCCCTGAGTCGGGCGTCCTTTACAATGGGAATTCGTGTTTTATTGAAGACTATTCCAGCAGTCTCGTAAGCTCTCTTCAGGTCTGAAGTATACACCGTCTCTACCCCCAATTTAGGTAACCTCGACCTCTTAGACTCTGCCTCACGCCTCCCTTCATCAGATAAATCCACATCATAATGGCCTGAGGCTAATCCAGCTTCATTGTCTAAGGATGATGCGTGAGGCTCGAAAAAAATCGTTAGCAAATCGTATGCCTCAATTTCGTGTCTCTTGAAAACAACCTTCTTTCATGTCCAAGGGTTAACTCCTTAGAAATCTGAATCACGTCTCCTGAGCGTTTTTTTCCCCAAGTTCTTTCCAGAACGCCTTTTTTGAGGAGAGATCGATGTACTCGAGTCTACGATTTCTTCCGCTGATAAAAGTCTTGAAGAATGTGGAGGTAACCTTAACAAATATCATTCCAGGAACATCTGCGAAGTTATCGAACAATATTGGCAATTTTTCCCTGTAGAGTATCGAATATTTCTTGTTTTTTTCATCATAAGGGTCTCCGAGGACCTTTGCGACTCCCAGAATTTGCACATTATCTCTGCATAATGCGACTTTTGGATTTCCATTAATCTGGATAATCTTCATATGGTGACCCCATGAGAGAAAGATTATGTCTAAACCAGAACTAACATAATCTATCGTTCTAGCTGTGACCGTATCATTAAGTGAGGTGGCTAGTACCATATGCCGATTGTCTCCAAGAAACCTTGATTTCTCTTCAATACATCTATAATAATCTAGTACTTTCACGCCATCGTCCACAATCAACACTTGTCACCATCATCGATAGAGAGCAACACGTACCAGTCATATGGTTAGCTCCTTCCAGCTCTCCACGACCCTCGTTGCGCCCCTACTCGTGTAATCCTCAGGTTTATAG
>CAZZFH010000488.1:0-1897 GCA_964653295.1 uncultured Candidatus Bathyarchaeia archaeon
ACCAGACCCAGAGACCCTGACAGAGGAGTTCTGGGACTATGTATTCCTTGACAAGGGAGACCCGGCGAAGGTCGCGGAGTCTACTGGCTATCCAGAGGATAAATTGAAGGAGCTGAGCATGGAGTTCAACTACTTCTACCCGCCAGACACAAGGCACAGCGGAAGAGACCTCATCAGCAACCATCTGACTTACATGGTGTTCTGTCACGATGGTATCTGGCCCAGAGATAAATGGCCACAAGGAATCACTGTAAATGGATCGGTGTTGATGGAGGGAGGTAAGATGAGCAAAAGCCTCAACAATATCATCCCATTGATAAATGCTATCGATATGTTTGGGGTAGACCCACTACGAATCAGCCTGATGATTACAGCAGAGCCATTGAAAGACGCGGACTTTAGCCCAGACTTGGCGAAGAACCTAGGAGACAACTTAGACAAGTTCTACAATAAGGCACAGGAGATAATTGCACAGGGTAAGGGAAGCAACGAGAACCTACGAGCCATAGACAAATGGATGCTTAGCAAGCTTCAGGGTCATATCGCTGATGCGAATGATGCCATGGAGGAGTTGAAGGTCAGGAAAACTATCCACGCCGCATTGTACAATCTGGATGGGGATATGGACTGGTACAAGAAACGTGTCGCGAAGTATAGGGATGACCCGGAGAGGAATGAGGCAATCAAGTACGTGGAGTGGCAGGTTCTGGATACTCAGGTAAGGATGCTGACTCCATTTACGCCTCATCTCTGTGAGGAGATTTGGGAGATGATGGGGGGAGAGGGATTCGTTGCCTTCGCGGATTGGCCTATGGTTGATGATAGCTTGGTGGATAAGGAGAGTGAGGAGATCGAGGAGGTCATCCAGACCAGTATGGAGGATGTGCAGAAGATCACAAAGGTTACTGGTATCGATCCAGAGGCTATCCACTTCTATACTGCTGATGGCTGGAAATGGAAGATCTACATGTTAGCTCTTGCTATGGCTAAAGAAGGTAAACTAAACATTGGTAACCTTATCAAGGGGTCATTCAAGGATGATGAGATGAAGACCAGAACCAAGCAGGTTCCGGGATTCGCGAGGCAGATCGTGGATGATGTCATAAAGCTACCTGATAGGAGTGTCGATATACGTTTGAGGATGGGGCAGATAAATGAGGCAAACATACTGCAAGATGCAGTGAACTTCATAGCGGGAGAGACAGGCGCTACGATACAGATTGGAGCCGAGTCTGACCCATGGATCGAGGACCCAGCTAAGCGGGCGCCGAGGTCCAAGCCTTATCGTCCGGCTATTTATGTGGCTTAATCCACCCCTTTTTACCCGTATTTTATACTATTAAACAGCGTTACTGACACGCTTTTTGTCATCTAAAACCCGTTACTGATGCGCTTTTTGTACTTTTTTGGATCTGAAATAAGGTGTTTTGGGGCTTCTTTTGTGGTTGGGGGTTTGGAATGGGCTTGGAGGTGGGTACCCCCCCCCCTCCCCCTATACGTATTGTTTGAACCATGCGATGGTTCTGCGTAGGCTGTCGATGTGGTTTCCGGGTTTTTTGCGGATGCCGTGTCCGTCGTCTACGTATCTGACCATTCTTGCTGTTTGTTTCATTTTTTTCATGACCATGAAGAATTGTTCGGCTTCGCAGATGGGTGTGTCGAAGTCGAGTTCTCCGTGGAGGAATAGTGTGGGTGTGGTGGCTAGGAAAGCTATCTTTTCACCGTCTGGGCTAGGTTTGAGGTGATAGATTGACCCGGGTTTATGTATAGAATAGACGGCGTTTTTGCATAGATTGAGACCTGAATGGGGGTGTTTTAAGGCTTCTTTTATGAAATGGGGTTTGGATTTTTCTTATTTGGGGGTACCCCCTCCCCCCTAGGGCGTGGGGTCTCCTTT
>CAZZFH010000489.1:0-1896 GCA_964653295.1 uncultured Candidatus Bathyarchaeia archaeon
AACATCTATTGCACGTAAATGTTAACGTAGATAATTTAGCAACACGCTGGCGCGCATTTGATTAGTGCATGCAATCAGTAATATGTTAAATCAGCCATCAATATTTGTTATACTACGGGAAATTCAATATACGTGTTACATGAAGCCCTGAAATATTGATTAATAAATAGACAAAAGTCGTACAACATATACCTGATGCGCACGCACAGAAAGAACAGTACTATGATACCTATTTATTGTATCATTGCCATTATATTACTAGGTTTTTAATGATTTGAGAAAAACACTAACAGAACTCTCCGAGACAGAGATAACCAACCTTTCCCACACACCGAAAAGCGTCTTCAACCCTGATGACCCAGTCAGCAAAATACTTGCCTACTTTAAAGACACAGGCTACTACGAAGCTGTGGCGAGTGAAGGAGCCAACACAGGCCTCATCACAGTACGAGATCTTCTAGGCGTAGAACATCCAGAAAGAACCAATATCAAGAGTGTATGGCATCAGATTGGGATCACGAATGTACACACCACGGTATTACAAGCCATAGAGACACTTATCGATAACAATGTGAGGGCACTGCCATTAGTTGAAAATAGGGAGATCACAGGCATCATAAGCCAAATGGATATATTAAACGAGTTAACAAAAGTCAACGAACTAGGACAAATAAAAGTCAAAGACCTTATGAGAACACCAGTAACTACTATTGACTCCAAGATCGGTAACGACCGTGCCCGCAGCTTGATGCTAGATAAAAAGATCAGCCACATACCAGTCACTATGAATGAAAAACTTAAGGGCATAATTACAGCGGAGATACTGGTCCACACATTCATAGTCCCTGCTTCACGGATGACCACGGGAAACCTGAGCGGTCGAATGGAGCCTAGGTTTTCAGGGCAGGTCAGCGGGGTAATGGACACTCAACCCCTAAAGTTGGGCGTGGAGGCTAATGCGTTGGAAGCTGCGAAGGAGATGACTCGAATGAGCAAGGGTGCCTGCATCATAGTTGATGAGCAAGATAGGGTGCAGGGTATAGTAACTCCACGAGAGCTTTTGCAGCCTATTTATGATCTTCGAGATGAGGTAGAGTTACCTATCTATATTGTGGGGCTTTCTGCAGATGAGGATTGGTTTGATGCCGCTGTCGCTGAAAATAAGATACGCCGCGTTGTTGGGAGAGCGCACAGTATGCGTCCGTATCTGCATGAGGTAAGGGTTCAAATAGAGAAGCAGAGTACTGGTGGAAACCGGACACGCTATGAGGTAAGAGCCCATATATATACTAAGCTTGGGGGAGAGACAATTCACGTTAAACAAGAGGGATGGGATTTGTTGGATGTATTTGATGATCTTACTCAGGCTTTAGATCAAATATTGAGGGATGAAAAACAGGGGCATGAGAAGAAGCCTAGGCATGGTAGACAGAGGAAACCTAACGCGGACAGTGCTCGGAGCACATGAAATGGGCGCGCGGGCTGATTAAATAATTCAACAATCTTATTGGGATAGCTACCTCCCATCAAATTGAAGATAAGATGAAAGAGGTAGGCTCTCCCAAACTCTTATTTGAGAACCTAGATTTAACCCCTCTCCAATCTATCCTCTGGAAAAATCTCCACCAAACAGGACCCGGAAGACCAGTAGAGTACGACCCCGAATGGGATCTTCGGGCTCTCATGATCAGACAACTAGAACAAATACCATACATCAAAGACCTGGTAAAACGCCTCAGAAGAAACAGATACCTCCGAGAAGCCTGCGGGTACCAGGACAAGACACCCACCGAGGCTCATTTTACTCAGATGAAGAAACGGGTCGGGGTAGAAGGCTTCAGAATCATAGAAGCATGGCTCCGCAGAGAAGCATTGAAACATAGAACCTCCCAGCCA
>CAZZFH010000490.1:0-1895 GCA_964653295.1 uncultured Candidatus Bathyarchaeia archaeon
TATGGAAAACGTTTACTTGCTGAAAATAGAGGGTATCATGGGTGGTGAAGGCCCATGTCACCGCTGGTCCGTAATGAGAACCTATAGGAGCGCGCCGTGCGCTCAAATCTTCTCGCCCTTAAGCAGCATCGTTCCTCCGCCCTCGGCGGGCGCGTCGACCTCCGCGCGCGCATTGAATAATCGAGCACGCGAACCAAGACCGAAACTAAGAGGTATCGGAAGTGTCAGGTAGCTAACGGGACTTCTAAGAACTAACGAGCAGTTAACAGACACTTCCAAGACTAACGAGAAGCTAACGGGAACATCTAAGACTACTGAAATGTTAACACGTTAACGGATACAACTAAAACTATTGAGAAATAACCGATTAATAAAAACTCTGCGAGGTGTTAAGGTTAATAACTTCAACATCCATTTATCTAGTAAGCACTTCTCGATGTAGCGGATATTGTCTTAAATGGAGGATTAAAAGACGGATTCAGGATACAACGAAGTTAAATTCCTGCTATTGAACACCCTTCGAGATCGGACAGAAGGAACCGTACAGGAAGTGGCCACAGAGCTGGAACGTTCCCACTGCAGCGTGTCAATGGCAATGCTCCGATATCATCGCATGGGTCTCCTAAGTCGATATTCCATTGAACGAAACACCAAGGTCTACAGTCTGACTAAACGGGGCTACGAACGCCTTGAGTGGCTCACACACTCTTTTATGTAAAATAACCCTAACATATCATCCCGCCTTTAATCATAATCATTGAATTCGCCTGCGCGCGAGGCCAAGGACTGTCTGTAGTCAGCGACTAATGACATAAAACGATAAACAAATAGGATGTTTTTTAAACAGAACGTGCGCGCCGAAGAGAGGCCCACCAAAAAGAAGCCATGGTGGAAGTTCTGGTAGGAGGAACTAGGCTCAGGCGAGAGATGTTAATATTATATGATCGATGATAAGGGTTCTGAACTCACTAAGATCGGTAGCCTGGAAAGATATTCCAGGAACATTGACACCACAGTGAAGGTGGTTTCCAAGACAGATACGCGCACGGTTACATCTAGGAGAGACCTGTCTACCCACAAGGTATGTGAAGCCCTCGTTGGGGATGAGACGGGTTGCATATACCTCACCCTATGGGATGATAACATAGAAAATGTATCAGAAGACCAAATACTGGGCATCAAGAATGCTTACATAAACATGTTCAAGGGATCAATGCGCTTAAATTTGGGTCAAGAAGGAACCTATGAGATCCTTGAGAAAGCTCCCTTTGAGAATATTGACCTAGAAAATAAACTCTCAGATAAAACCTTTGATCGGGACTAGGAATTTAGACGCCCATTTAGCGCGCGCATGCGCATATTCAAACTACATATCTATATTTTATTGATTCACCAGCTGTTATACTATCATGTGTAAACTTGATAATATCTCCTGGTTTGCCTCCAAGTAATATCGTCACTGGGTCATCATATTTTATCCTGGGAAACTGGTAGGGCTTTGCATGATACTTTTTAATTATAATTTGTTTCTGCTCTTCGTCGAGTAACTGCGCTGGGGAGACCAGTTTATGCTTGAAGAGGTCGAAAACAGGTATCGTTGAAGGTATTAGCTCAACTTTGTTTTTAGGAGCGTTAGCCTTAGCGGAGTATGTGTACTTTACATCTGATACTATTATTCCTTTTTCTGCACCCGATTCATCTAGGAGCTTCTTCAGATTTCTGATGAAGGCGATGCCAATTACTCTCTCCCCCGTGATGCACTGCAGAATTTGTGGTTGATTGTTTTTCAAGAGATAATAATTAGTTTTGTTTTCTTCATCAATTTCCTTCTTCTTAACTTTCATTTTGCGGTATTTAATAATTAATTTGGCACGTTTTTCTGTATTTGATTTTTC
>CAZZFH010000491.1:0-1890 GCA_964653295.1 uncultured Candidatus Bathyarchaeia archaeon
CGGGGGATTGTATAATCGCAGAGGTTATTTCATCGGCGGTTTGATTGTTGGTGTATTAGATATTATGTTGACGGTCTGGGGTCAGGAGAGGCTTGGCGTCTGGGTGGGCGAATACAGGCAACTCATATCCATGGCTATCTTGGTGCTGGTTCTCCGTTTCCGACCTCAAGGATTACTGGGTAGAGAGAAACATCATATGTTGGGCTCATCAAGAAACCTTGACCAGTGAAACAGGGTGTTCTAAAAATTAGTATTATATCCACATCAAACTGATGTATAGGTTGAGTATAATGGGTGAGAGAGAACAAGCTATAACTTTGATTTTAGCGGCTTTGGTTATCGCGTCAGGCTTTATAGTATTGGCTCAGAGGAACCGATTCAATGAACTGGAGACGCTCTATGAGGACATTGAGATAGAGCACGCATACACGCTAGCCCGGTATGAGCTACTATTAACATCCTACCAAGAACTCGATGAGCAAGCATCAGAGTACAGGAGACAGCTGATCCAGCTCAGGCACGATGTTGATGAGCTTGAGCGATATGAAGAAACGTGGCGCCAATATCGGGATTTCTATGAGGAGATCTTGCTGGATAACGCAAGACTCCGTGGAATGTTGATGGAAACAGATTATGGGGAAAACATCACACAACCCATCGTTGAGGCGAGAAAAGAGGAGTTTCGAATAGGTGACACCATAGCATTCAAAGTGGAATCAGATATGCCCCTTTATGGCTCATACTTCACGGTGTTGGACCCCAATGGGACGCTTGTCTGGGAGGGCGACCCATTGGCTGAGTGGGTTGAGGTTGAAGATCACTGGGTTGCACCCTATTATGGTCAGACTGCCTACCTTGAGCCAATGATCCTAACAGAGGATTACCCCCTTGGGAACTGGACTTGGACATATAGATTCGGGGATTTATTCGAGGTCGAAGGATGGTTCATTGTGAGTGAGGCTGTTGATGATGTGATCTCTACTGGTCCAACTGATATCTGGGACTCTGTGGAAAGGTCTCCTGCGGATGTCGCAAATATAGCGGAGAAGGCTGTAGAGCCTTCGAGCCCTCCATCATACCTCTATGATAGAGGACTCATTTCATCAGAGGTAGCTAGAGAAAGGACAAATTATTCTCTAATCTGGTTAATATTTACGAGCGTAGCCATCGGGATTCTACTTATTTTAAGAGGGAAATAGGTTGATAATATACATCGAGGTTATAGTGAGGACGACTCTAAGTCTAAAAATAAGGGAGCCTTGAATATGAGTAAAAGAAAAGTCTACTACCTCATAGTCTGCCTTCTACTAGCCATAATTATGTCTAGCGTCGTGTATTACTCGAAAGATCAGCCAATCTGGATCACCCATGAGGTCTCCGCCCCAGGAACAGACCCCATGACCAGCACAGGGATGGTAAGCAGCCCAATTAAGAAGAACTCGAATAAACTCCCATACTCGTTCCAAGCAGGCAAGGTCAACTCCCTCACAGTTCACTCTCCCCGCATCATCACATCAGTAAAACCCGGGATCATCATAATCGGGTTCACAGCCACACAACCTGTTGATTTCATGGCAGTAACCTCATCTGAGCCAGTATGGGGTTTCTCATTAGATGGATCAAGTATGGTTGATGTCCTCATCAATGTATCTGAAGCATATAGTTACTATACTCAGATAGAGTTCAACGAGAATACGGTTCTCAGCCTCTGCTTTAAATCAAACCCAAAGCATCTATCAAGTGTAACTCTGAGCGGCTACAAGATACCCCCCTTCAAGGTATTCAATGGAGTTGATGAGGAAATCGATGAAGCGGTAAATATAGCCCGAGCGTTTCTAAGATTAAATGAAGTGGATGTTGGAAAAGATCTACAATACTCAGTGGAGCAAG
>CAZZFH010000492.1:0-1887 GCA_964653295.1 uncultured Candidatus Bathyarchaeia archaeon
ACACTCTTTGGTGTATCCATACGCGCCCATCCAATAGAGCACTCTTCTGAATGTATCCAAAGCGTGATGCGGAGCCAAGTACTTGCACATAGCGATATATTTACTGACCTCAAGGGCACTGAATTTCCCAGTCTTATATTTCTGGTCAAGCATCCAAGCCGTCCTGTATACAACCATCTTGATTGCCTCATGATGAGCAACCATATCCGCAAGATCAAACTGGATTCCCTGATAGTTTGCTATAGATTTACCGAAGGCTTGACGCTCCTTGATATACTCCATACCTAACTCCATAGCCCTCTGAGCAGCACCAATACAGCTCGCAGAGACGAGTACTCTAGCCGCATCGAAGCCCTCCATCGTATAGTAGAATGCCTTGTTCGTCTCGCCTAGCTGATACTCTGGAGGCACCTTGACATCAGTCATCTTGAAGCCACCGGTACTAATAGCCATCCTACCCATGTTTTCGAAACGCTGAGTTATCTCGACTCCTTCCCAGTTTATTGGCACAAAGACAGAGGTCATTCCTCTATGTCCTGCTTCTCGGTTGTTATAACCAGATACAAAGTATCCTCCGTCTACTACCTTGGACTCTGCGGTTCCGCTGATGTAACATTTCTCGCCATTAACTAACCATCCACCACCGTCAAGGGGCTTGAGATTTGTCTTGAAACCAGCTACATCGCTACCTCCACCAGGCTCTGTTACACCGATGCCTATGAACCCGTTTCCGGTTGCGGCGCGTCGGATGTACTTCTCTTTTACTGTCTCACTTGCGAGCCGGTTAATTACATATCCCCAGCTAGCCTGAACTAGATAGAAAACAGGGCAAGCAACACTAATGTCCGCATACCCAAGCTCCTCTGCTCCAATAGTTGCAGTAACCCAATCCGCGTCTGAACCGCCATCCTCCTCTGGCAAAGTAAGCAGAAGCAACCCGAGATCCCCTAAACCTTTGATTAGGCTCATGGGGAGTTCGTGTTTTGTATCGTTCTCTCTTACTTGCTCAAGGTTAAGGTTCTTGCTTAGCCATTCCCTTACAGCTTCACGGAAAAGGTCCTGTTCTTCACTGAATGAAAAATCTATCAAATATTTCCACCTTTAATTGGTGTGATTTGATTAAAAGCGTATTTAAGAACTTCTACGCATAACGAACCCAAAGTCGACCATAAACGACAAGTGATCGCAGATGCTAAATGCAGATTACACGACTTCTAGTTGAAACACTATGAGGATTCTCATACTTGGCATGGGTCTCATGGGACCCACGATCGCAAAAGACTGCGCAGAGGACCCAAAAGTCACAAAAGTTACAGGATGCGATATTGATAAAAAGAAGCTAGATGACGCAATAAAATACGTCGACAACCCCAAATTCGATACAGAGATACTAAGCGTTCTCGACCATGAAAAAATCGTAAAAAAGATGAAAGATTACAACTTGATAATTCATGGAACAGCCTCAAGATTCAGCATCAACGCGCTAAGAGCAGCAATGGAGGCAAAAGTAAACATAGTTGATCTAGCAGGAGGAGGCTACCCCCAAGAAGGTGAAATCTACGAGGAAGTAAAGAAAGCAGGAATAACCGCCATACCTGGATGTGGAGTAGACCCCGGATTAATAGACATACTATCAGGACAAGCCATCATGACAATGGATAATGTAGAAAGCGTCACGTTTGCCTGTGGAGGACTACCAAAGGATCCAGAGCCTCCTCTTGATTACAAGATCGTCTTCGGGGGCACCAAGATGCCTGTACGCCCAGGACTCGTGCCCATGATTGAGGAAGGAAAGCAGATTGAGATGGATCGATATAGTGAGGTCGAGCCAATATACGTCGATGGATTAGAGCCAATGGAGGCGTTCACTGATGGATATCCCTCATC
>CAZZFH010000493.1:0-1875 GCA_964653295.1 uncultured Candidatus Bathyarchaeia archaeon
CGGGCCTCGCTCCCGTGGCTAAGCCGAATGAATACCAAGCTCCGGCGACCAAGCCTATAAAGAGTAGTAGAACTGCCTTCACCCGGGCCGATAGTTGACTGATTCTTAGCATACGGCGTCTGTGGTTACTGGAACCCTCCATGATTTATTTATTGCTGAATATTTTACCTAGAACTTTTCATGAGTAGTGGCCTCTGGGTAGTTAAAGTGTTATTATTTTCGGTGCGTAAGTGTTTTTATTGCGACCTGTCTCTATAGACTCTATATCTGTAGGTGTGTGTGAAGGTAAACTTGAATTATTTCACGAAAAATGGGAAGGTGCACAAGTTTCCTGCTGCGCGAGCGGGTGAGGAAGTCCCACAGTTTTATAGTTACGGTAGCTTTGAGGAAAACCTTAGCAGAGCTGTGTATTCTGCCAGGGCATTTCTATCTCTGAATAAGATAAAAGCTGAGAAATATCTGGAGTATTCACTTGAACACGGGGATCCAAATTATTACTGGCACAACACCCGAGGTATAATGTATCCCAGGATGCCTGAAGCCTGCCATTATATCGCAGTACGTTTGGGAGACCTGGACGCTACCTCGAGGTCTGGGTTGACCCGGACACCAGCCAAGTGGTGGGAGGAGACACCTGCTGTTGACGGGAAAAGAGACTACCAATAAAGAGCTAATAGGGCTGCTTGGAGTATATAGAAGAATCAATCCCAAACACACTTTGTTCTTGGGGCTGTTCCTTCTATTGTTATCCAATATTGGCTCAACTGAGATTGCAGACGAGAGCGTGACGGTGCCCCCACACGACTATATCGACTACACGATCCGGGTCTACCCAGGACAGAACCTTCAAGTGGGGGCTGGCGTCAAAACAGAAAACCTATCTGATAACGCCAGGGGCGTTCTCGAGGTGCTCATCATGGATGATGAGAACTTTCACCATTTTCAATCCGAGGAATACGGCGAGATCGATGAAAGATATCATATGAGGATTTCAGAGAATTTCTGGGAGAGCATCGAGGTAAACATCAACTGGTTCGGGAAGGTGCACGTGGTATTGAACAACAAGATCAGAGCCATAAACAGGGACACACCGAAAATGGTAGCCGTAACCATCACAGTATACAAGCCGTTAGGTTACCTGGCCTTGCCAAGCTTACTGATAGTGATAATAAGCGGTTATAAAATACTCAAAGATGAACTTGATCACAGGAAAACTTCACTTTTAAAGGTATAATAATTAACTCCGCACGCGCGATGGAGAGTGTCAGGGTTAGAGATTGGTTATGGTGAAATATTACCATAAAAACTTACAAACCAACCTGCTTCGCCTGGAAAGGTTACATACCTACCAAATGGAAACCAGCCAACTTCTATGGGAATATCTTTTACCGCCACATCCTGACCAAGATAATTAAAACGAGTGTCAGGGCCACCCAATTTTTCAACTACTTTATTGATGGCATAATCTTTTGTTATCCAGGGAGCCCAAACTACCAGTAATAAAATTATAACAATGGTAAGAATTATGGTCTTACCTCGTTTTTTAATTCTTACAATCACCTACAAGAACTTCCTCCTACTACGATATATTCAGAAGCATCTAGCCAAACTTCGTAGAAATGCCCGGGTCTTTTCGCTTGTTCAAATCTGATGACCCAGCAAGGTCTAGTCTCCCTTATCTCAGGTCTATCCCATTTAAGCATCCTATCCCAGATATCTAGCCTATCCCATTCAACATCCGATTTTAATGCTATATCCCAGTAGAAATTAGGTTCCCTCTCCTCGTGCTTGATGAACAAGACCTTTCCAGTCTTTCGACCCACTCCATCGAGAAAATATCTGCCGATTTCGATGGCTTGTTTCTCAGAAGATGTC
>CAZZFH010000494.1:0-1863 GCA_964653295.1 uncultured Candidatus Bathyarchaeia archaeon
GACCGCCCTGTTACCGTTTATGCTCAGGAAGTGTTCCTCGACGGAAGTCGATGTAGTCAGCCGTTTCTCATGGCCAGTCTTCAAGTCATGGGTATAGATATCGAAGGTTGCAGGGTTGTTGTAGTCCTCAACGTGGCGGGCGTCCAGCCAGACAATGCTATCACTGGATACCCTTGGTTCAGTTTGAGCATGTTCTTCCGTGGTGATCTGCTCGATTTCTCCTGTTGTCAAGTCAATAAGGAATATGTCCCAGTTGAGCTCGTCCCAGTCAATATCGCTCAGCAGTCTGCCGCTGATGTTGGCCTGAGACCAGGTTACCCGGTTTTCGTAGATCGAAGGGGGTCCTACCCGAAATTCAGCGGGGTCAAACTCCAGAATACACTCCTTTTCCCCGGTACGAAGGTTATAGCTTGAGACATACTGTGCCTCGAGCCCATCGCCGAAAACATATTCCACCGCGACGAAAGTATCTCCCCAGATAGCCTGAGGGCTACACTGCCAGTCCTCGCCAATCTCCCAGCTTTCTTGGACTGGATCCGATGTTTCTTCTTCTGGTTCTTCTGATGTCGGAGTGCAGGAAACAGGCACTAATATTAGCGTAATCAGCATCATTAGTATTAGCAGCTTTTTCAATTCACTAACCCTCATCCTTAGATAGGCTCTCGGTAAACTTCCTCCGTCTGATTTTCTGCAATATCTTTAAGTCTCCTGTATATCTCGTTGAGAGGGTAGGGCATATCTGGATAAGTCATACCCTCATCAGGACTTAAATAGGAAGCTGCGCTCACCGCTTTCTGTAAATCTTTGTTATCGACTGATATGGTGCACTGTAAATCTCCAGATTTTATCGCGTCGGGAAAGTTCTCGGTTGGGACCGGAATACCGGGAAACTCATAATGAGCATCGAGAGCCTCAAACCCACTATCGTTAATAAACTCAAGCAAATCAGTAAGCTCTCCTTCATTGAGCTTACCTGTCTTCCAAGTCCTCGTTCTTACCTGACCCGGGCGCAGCCCGGTGTCTTCACGATAGATAATGGTGCCTTCTTCATAGATAAGCAGTTGGCTTCTCGTTTCACCCATAGTGTGGGTTATATCCATAGCAATAACCGGGGTGCTCTCAGGGATGTTAACCCGGGGTACGGGATTAAGCAGAAGCCACAGACCGCTTCCCAACAATACCAATCCTACAACAAGCAAACCAATATAGAGTCTCGTTTTACCGATCATGTTATTTACCTCTATTCTACCACATGACAATGCTGAGTTCTCATGATGGAGAACAGATGGACGACTATTGGGTTGGAAAGCTTAAACGCGTAAAGTGTTCTTGCACTTACCCAGGATCTACACAATCTGTTACGGAATGCATGTGCGTATAATCCATGTTATACGCATATTACGGCTTTCTGAGTAGCCAACTAAGTAAGACCCTTAACAAATAAGTCAAATTGAGATATTTCAAGATATAGCACGTTTATCAACCCCTCCCTTGGGCTTTATCATTTACCCCCTTTATTTAACTCGCTCAAATAATATATCCTGATCATCAAGATGGACAACCTTATACCAGTGTGAATTAATCTCAAATCCTCTCGTCTTGATTAATTCACCTACTTTTTGTATAGCAAATTCGCGTTCCGCATACCTGTGATTAACTCGAAAGGTTTTCTGTTTGGTTTTCATTACTCTTGCCGTGCCTTCCTTCGCCACCTGATTGCTGCACCCCTTGATGAACACTCACTCTTAGAGATTCCTGCTTCCCTTAACCGTTTTCTAACAGTAACCTGGTCACAACCCATAGTTTGTGCCATCTCTTTAATTGGCAAGTCATCATTGTGGTAGAGATTAAGAACCCTCTCCA
>CAZZFH010000495.1:0-1860 GCA_964653295.1 uncultured Candidatus Bathyarchaeia archaeon
GAATGCGTGAGGGAGAACCTGAAAAACTAAAGGCTCTACTTGAGAAGAGCCATATATAATAAACCTCAACCGGACAGATTAGAAATGCACTAGTCAAAGACCTGATGCGTGGAAAACATTAGGTTGTTAAAAGGCTCCACCTGTTCGAATCCTCCCGCTGCCACTTTTCTTTTTAACTATCCCCTTGTTCCTATTATCCCCTCGAGAGCTGATGAGTAGACTCTAAAGGTTCTAGAATCAAACAGCACGAATACCACTTCTCTAACAGAAGTAATGCTCTCACGAAGAGAGTCAATAACTGCTCCGATGGCAACTCTTGATGCTTTATTAACTGGATAGCCATAGGCACCAGTGCTAATTGATGGAAAGGAAATACTGTATAAGTGATTCTCTCCTGCCAGTTTCAGGCTCTCCCTATAGGCACTGGCCAGCAGTTCAAACTCTCCTTTATTACCTCCGTGCCAGATGGGTCCAACAGTATGGATGACATATCGTGCCTTAAGATTGCCCCCCGTTGTTATAACTGCCTTACCCGCTGGCAAGCGCCCCTGTCTGGTTACAATCTGCTTACACTCCTCTAAAATAACCGGACCTCCTGCCCTGTGGATTGCTCCATCCACTCCACCACCACCCATGAGGCTGGAATTGGCAGCATTAACTATGGCATCAGTATCCTGCTTAGTAATGTCTCCTTGAATTATGCTTAGCTTTGCCTGGTTAATAGTAATTTCCACAACTTGTTTCTCCACATCCTCACCCCCTCTATGTTCGGAAAACACAGCTAATTATACTACACCCATATTCATTTTGATAATGCTCACGCTAGGTTAAAATTAAATAACTCCTATCTCCCCTGATGGGGTTCGGGGGGGTGGTAATTGACACTTCCTACAATACCCCTTAAAATTTGACGCACAAGACAATATAGAGGTTAAAATGAAACGACTGATATTGGCGGTTCTAGCTGTAAGCCTGATTATTCTTGTTTCTTGTACTACTACTCCTGATGACACCAACCTATCCGAATATGATATACCTCCACATTTTTCCACTTATACTGAACCAGAAAGTCGTTTCATCATAGCCTGTCCACCAGATTGGGAAGTCGTATTAAATGGGAGCATGAGCGAATCGCATCAGCAACGTTTCAAGAAACTTGGTATTGATACTAAGGATTTAGTATTCTTTGCAGGATTACCAGATGGCTCTGCCTTCAATCCGTGGATGATGGTTAGAGCTACAGCCGATTCTGAAATACCAAAAAAATACAACATATATACTCTTGATTACAAGAAGATTTTCAGTAGCGAATATTCCAAAATCCTCGCGAAACAGGATACAGTCGTAGATGACAAGAAAGCTATCATAGTAGATGTGAGATCTCAGGTCGTCTCAGACATACCTGTTTTTCTTCATGACAAAGTATTATTATTAGCAACAGCAAGTTACTGGTGGATGGTTGATTGTGCTGAATGGTCATCTGATGAAGCTTGTCCATCTAATGATGATTTTGAAATCATAATCCGTAGTCTACGTGTTTATGAATAACATCTTCTTATTTCAGGACAAAGGCGCCTTATAGAATTTCAGACTATCCTGAAAACTAACTGTCCTTGTATATCTCTACACCTTCACCTAATCAGCTTCCATCTCATCTTCATACAAAACGATTTCTTCTTCACCTTCTCCCATTTTTGCCGTGTAAATAAAGAAGACCCCACCCGCGTTCGGTCTTATCCAGTAATAATCTGTCACGATGCCGCTTTGACCGACATATTGCTCTATACCAGAACTTCTTGCCGATAGCGCCTGACTCTTATCCAGCTTAGCTATAACTCTCTGCCCTATTTGATATTTAGA
>CAZZFH010000496.1:0-1857 GCA_964653295.1 uncultured Candidatus Bathyarchaeia archaeon
TCCACAATATCACTGATGAGGCGGTTGTTGTTCTTCCCACTGATATGAGCAAAGGATTCCTCCCAAAGACCGCGGAGGAGAGAGTCAAAACAATATCCGAAATCATAGACAAGCTCAGAGAAATAGGTTTCAATAAGATTATCGGTGACTTGGTTGTAGAGCCCTTGCTTAAACCTGGGTTGATTGAGGGACTCAAGGCGTACCAGTTATTCCATCAAGCACACCCAGATATCCCGTTATTATTTGGTGTGGGGAACGCTGTTGAACTCATAGACGCTGATAGCCCCGGGGTACACGCAGCCCTGATAGCTCTTGCACGTGAGGCTGGAGCATGTATGCTGCATGTCCCAGAGTACAGTGTTAAGGCACGTGGCAGTGTCTCTGAAGCAGTTACAGCGTCTAGGATGATGTATCTCGCCGAGAGACGAGGCACTGTTCTCAAGGACCTTGGTTTGGACCTGCTATTATTGAAGGAGAAGCGGTGGAAAGAAGAAAGATATGAGCCAACCTTGGAGGCGAACACAAGGGTATTGCCGGGGGAAGGGAACCGTGAATATTACCCAGATAAGGCTGGGTGGTTCAAGATACAGGTAGACAGAGAAGCAAAACAGATCGTAGCCATCCATTATCCCCCGGGCTGCAAAGAGCCCGATGCAGTAATCAAGGGAGAAGACTCACGCACCGTATATCAAACCATTATCAGGGAGCAACTAATCACAAAACACGATCACGCCGCCTATCTTGGGAAAGAGCTTGAGAAGGCAGCCATCGCCCTCAAGCTAGGCAGATCGTATGTTCAGGATGAGCCCCTATTCTGAGACCCTGATAATAGAAATTGGGTAATGCTCGACCGATTCCAGCATCTCCCATGTGACCCCAGTCAATGAGGTGTCCATTTTCTCACTCATACTCCAAGCTGTACGCCCGGCTCCCCCACCACACTGTCTATGAAATAGTCTGGCATACCATAGCGCTCTATCTGGGTTGATGGGTTCCCCTGCTATTGCTATTGGTGTTTGACGTGCCTTGAACCCGAGGGCTCTACCAACTAGAAATGTAATGACCCCTCCAAAGTGTATCAACCCGGGGAATTCAACCCTTCGTGGAGCCAGATGGAGGTTCCTCCAAGAATACGTGGTATCCCCATCCATTATAATCACAGTGACTTCTTTTCCTGTTGTGGATAGGATATGTTCTCGGATCATTGTCGCGTTAATCATTGGGTTCTGGAGGGGGAGGCTGACATATGCGTATGGTAGGTTGCTTGCGTCTATCCCCCCTTCACTGTAATGTCTTAGGCTCTGCAGGAGCCCAGCCTCTGATAATGCTAATTGTTTATGGGCAGCCCCCTCCTCTAGGGGATAGTTTCTCAGGTTCTCGATGGTCTGTTGCTTCAAACCAACCATTATGCCCAGTGGTCCTCCCCAGATCTTTCTGGTCCAAATTGACGAGAGAAACCAAGCTAATCTGCTTGGTTTGATCTGTGCCTCGTCTACTAAGTTTCCTGTTGCGGTTGATACTGCTTTCTCGCTCACCGCAACGATATCACCGGATTCAATATGATCTTTGCCCCTCTCTGTTATCTCAGAAATATAATCGGTGCCGGGTCTCCAGTATCGGCATCGGAGTGTGAGGGTTTTGATCTTCATCTGATCAGCCATCAGGGCTTGAATCGCTCAAGCAGGTATTTTTCCAGTTCCTTTACAGCCTTCACAGCAGATGAATCAGGGTTATAGTCTAGGGTAGGTACCCCCTCCATGTCTGCGTCGGCGACTGATTGATCATATGGGATTATGGAGATTACCTCGACCCCGAGTTCCTTCATTTTCTCATGGATGAATGCCTCGTCTTTGGGGC
>CAZZFH010000497.1:0-1855 GCA_964653295.1 uncultured Candidatus Bathyarchaeia archaeon
ACTCGACTTTACCTACAAGATCAGCTGCTATATCCGCGGTTTTTGTGAATATTCCTCCACCTGCTTTCATGAATAGAGTAAGTGTACTTGCTCCAATGCTCATCCCGAGAACAATCTCTGGATCTTTAGTGAGCCAGTAAATGATACTGATTCCAAGAAGAGCCAAGCCTACTACCATTAAACCCATAACAGCTCCACCTCTGAAGGCGATTGGGAACGCGTCTCTCAAGCCACCTTCCTTAGCAGCGTTTGCGGTCCTTACATTAGCTTTTACGGCGATCTCCATACCGATTACGCCTGCTAAAGCAGATAACAGGGTACCGAAGATGAATGTGACACCGATTTTTACGCCAAGCGCAAGTGTCAGCAATATCGCCATTACACCTGCAAATATTCCGAGATATTTATACTCGGTTCTTAAGAAAGATCGTGATCCTTCTTGAATCCATCCCGCGATCTCTTTCATTCGATCGGTTCCGGCATCTTTATTGTTTACGTAATTAAACAGAAATAGCCCTATCAAGATTGAAACTACTGCTGAAACTGGGGCTATTAGCCAAGGTGCAACCATCATCTATTTCTCCAATTAAACTTACGCACTATAACTTTGTCTATGGTATAAAAATGTAGGGGGAAAAATATTGGTAATTATGCTTTCCTATGTTCTACATACTGTCTCTTGGGTATCAACCGCTGGGGCACGATTAAGAAGGCAGTAAGGCTCCCAATGAAGCATACAAGCAACTGTAGACCTGTTAGGGGTACTACGTGGAACACCTCATTCAGCCAAGGAGTGTAAAGTATAGCGAACTGTAATGCCACCCCTACAACGACGCTGATGAAAAGCAGTTTGTTTTCAGTCCATCCCTTTAATCCAAGCTGGAAGATGTGCTTCGTCTCGCTCCGGCACTGGTAGGCCAATAAGAACTCAAAGAACACGATGCTGGTGAAGGCAACTGTTCTGGCTGTTGTTGCTGCTAGCTCGAAGTTTCCACCAGTCTTGGCGATGGTGGCGATGTATACCCAGAAGAAGGGTATGAAGTCGCTGATGAAGTCAACCAATGCTGCGAATACTATGAACCTCCAGAACCGCTTCAATATATCCTCCTTGGGGTCCCTCGGTGGATACATCATGATATCTGGATCTGGTGGATCAATGCTCAAAGCAATAGCAGGCAGACCATCAGTTACCAAGTTAATCCAGAGAACATGAATAGGCAGGAAGGGGACAGGAAGCCCAAGCACCGCGGTTACAGTGATCTCAAGGAACTCGTCGAAGTTTGCTGCAAGCATCAATCGGATATATTTGGTTACGTTTGTGTATATCTCACGACCGCCCTTGATCGCTTGCACAATGGTGGCGAAGTTGTCATCCTCAAGGACCATGTCACTGGCCTCCTTTGTGACATCAGTACCCTTGATGCCCATGGCTACACCGATATCGGCTGCCTTGAGTGCTGGGGCATCGTTGACACCGTCTCCAGTCATAGCCACGATGTGGCCAAGTCTCTTGAGGCTCTGGGCTATACGCATCTTATGCTCAGGACTAACCCTTGCGCAGACACGAACATACTCTATAGTATCATCGAGCTCATCATCTGTGAGAGCCTCGATCTCCACACCCTCGAGAACCGCTATATCGCTCATCTCGCTGAGAATACCGATCTGCTTCGCGATGGCAACCGCAGTGATCTTGTGGTCTCCTGTCACCATAACAGACCTGATTCCAGCCTGTTGAGCTACCTTGATGGCAGCTGGAACCTCTTCCCTAGCTGGGTCAATCATGCCGATCAGGCCAACATAGACCAAATCCGCCTCAACTTTGTCTACCTCTAGAGCAGATATATCGTAATCC
>CAZZFH010000498.1:0-1852 GCA_964653295.1 uncultured Candidatus Bathyarchaeia archaeon
GCTTGAGAGTGAATATGTCCTTGGCCACCAGATGTTTTTTCTTCAAAACATATTGGGCATATCCACACGAATTTTTGAGGATTTTTATAAGGTTTCATGAGACGCCCTCTTTTTGGTTTCGTTTACGGTTTCCTCTAGAGTATGATAAAGCTCATGGTATATACTTTCCAATAGATTGAGAAGCGTTTCTTGTGACCGATTAGGGTTTGATAGTGCAAGGTATTCCATTATAATTTCATCTAAATACCCTGCTTTTTTATCCGTTATCTTTCTTGACAAACTAAATCGACCTCTTTTTGTGTTTCTTAATGGATGATTTTTCGACGTGTTTGAATGATGCTAACCTTGATAGACATACTCGGGGGCAGTCTCTACACTGATCTGGTCTTCTAAATGGGTGCCCACAATGATAAATTATATAAGAAGTAATCATCTTGTTGACCTCTCTTTATCTGATAACTTGGATACTGTCTTAGGATCATGAACGACCATTCGATGATCCCCGTCAACATTTTCGTAATCCTCAGACTCGTAATCGTTTGCCAAAGGACAGTTGAAAGAAGTACACGCACCTATCCACTTTCCTGAATCTTCATCGTCGCCACCATCTCTACAATCAGGATGATTACAGTTGTAGTAATTGTTGACAATAGAATTAGATGAAAAGAACCCACATACTTTTGTTAATTCATCAAGAGAAATAATTGTCCTACAGCTATCTGATTCTTCGGTATCATCTATCTCAGCTAATTCCTCAACGTTTTTCAAGAAGGATTTACCAAATGCCTGAACGTCCTTTTCCGTTATGCCAAATTTGGTGAGATTAATCCTTTTAGTATCTGAATCATTGGATTCTTCTATATCTTCCATGAACCATTCGTCTGGTTCAGGAATTACATCGCCGTCTGGACCGTGCAGAACATATTTTCCACAGTGAGGACATGTGTGTAGAGTATATTTGTCTCCAAATCCGCTATACCAAGATTTTATAATGCCCTGTAAATCACCGAAACGTTTTTCACAGGATGGACAATACCGCGATAAATAATCATCTGGGTTATATCTACTCATCCTTAGCATCCTCCGTGGATAAGGACACGTTTATTGAATGTTGAGGGGGTACATTCAAAAAGGAGACTTCGTTTACCTCGTATAACCGTTTTAAGGATTCTACGGTATATTATCAAAAAATTGAGGTCGTGATAAAATTCTGATGCTGGTGGCGCGAAACCGTATAGTTTCTCTTTAAGTTCAGCTATAGTCATGGGTTTGTTAGCCCGTATCGTTTTCATGATCTCTTCTTCTATTGAAGTTAATTTATTCATCCTTCTGCCCCTCATGTTTATGGTCAATCAAAGCCTTATCCAAAATCCAGACTTCAACGTTAAGTTTTCGATAAAAATCAACCATAAGTGAATAATCATCTTTCTCTCTAGCTTCTCTCCAACAATGATTACAAGTAACAGAACCATCATCATCTCTAGTAAGAGTTCTACCACAGATAGGGCAATGGGCTTCAAGACTAGCTAATAATTTGCGATCATTCATCCTAAGCCGCCCTCATATTACTGGACTTTCTGTGTTGTTCATCCCATACTTGCCCGAATGTCTTTTTACACCACCAACATTTTTCTGCTCTATGGCGTGGGTTTTTTGGATCAAGCGGGCCTCTTGTTTTTGGTGATCTGAATCTGTGTCTTTCCCTGCCTTTAACACACGGGCTTTTCATTACGGCGTCCTCTTTGTTTGCTTGAGAATGGAAGACCAGGGTGATCCGTAGAACTGTATCCCTGGATACTTCTTACGGGGGATCTCGCATTCGTGACAGATGTATCTTTTAGCCCAGCACTCA
>CAZZFH010000499.1:0-1846 GCA_964653295.1 uncultured Candidatus Bathyarchaeia archaeon
TAGACCTTCACAGCCACATTGCTGGAAGCAAGATCAACATAGGAAGGCTACTCAGGCCAGAGGACCACCGAAAAGACGTGGTAAAACGCGGAAAATATACACGAAGCGGAGTAGGATACAGCTGCCCATCAACATTCGTAACCGGATATCGATACGCCCAGATGGGATACACCAGCGTAATGGAGGCAGCCATGCCTCCAATAGGAGCAAGACACGTACATGAGGAACTTAACGATATCCCAATCATCGACAAAGCAGCCTTCACCCTCTTTGGTAACAACCATTTCACTATGAAGTATGTCAAGGAGGGAGACCATGATAAGCTCAAGGCATTTGTCGCATGGCTCCTACGCGCCACTAGAGGATACGCTGTTAAGATAGTCAATGCTGGTGGGGTCGAGAACTGGAAATGGGGTAGAAATGTTAACGGATTGGATGGAAAAGTAGAAGACTATGATATTACTCCACGGGAGATCATCACTAGCTTGGCTAGGGCAAATGAAGAGCTGGGTCTTCCTCACACTATTCACTTGCACTGCAATAACCTCGGGATGCCGGGTAACTACAAGATAACAAGAGAAACCATGGATATTGTCAAAGATATAAAGCCTAAAGCTGGAAGAAAAGCAACAATCCATGTAGTACACTGCCAGTTCAACGCCCTCGATGGTGACAACTGGATGAACGTCAAATCAGGAGCACTCCACATCGCCAAATATGTCAATGAACACGAACATGTGACCCTAGACCTTGGTCAGGTGATATTCACAGATACTACGACTATGACGGGGGATGGTCCATGGCAGTTCGCCCTCTGGAACATGACCGGGAATAAATGGGTGAACAGCGATGTCGAGATGGAGGGTGGTGCAGGAGTTGTCCCATATACGTTCAAGAAGAATAACCCAGCCAACGCTGTCCAGTGGGGAATAGGTCTTGAAATTGCGTTAGAGGTGAAAGACCCGTGGAAGGTCTACATGACCACTGATCACCCCAATGGTGGACCCTTCATATACTATCCACAGGTAATAGCTTGGCTCATGAGCAGGCAGGCTAGGACGGATACCATGAGGGAGATGAATAAAGCCTGCCTCAAACGAACTGGATTAGTAAGCATCTATCGTGAATACAGTTTCAATGACATCGCTGTGGTTACACGTGCTGGTACGGCTAATGCTCTTGGTTTAACTGATAAGGGACATCTTGGTCAGGGCGCTGATGGGGATATTTCTGTGTATGATCTTGACCCATTTGCTTGGAGACCAAGCCAGTACCATGAAATCATCAAGGCATTCGGTAAAGCAGCATACACAATCAAGGGTGGGGAGATTGTTGTCAAGGATGGAGAGGTAGTGGCTACCCCCATGGGTGATACTCACTGGGTTGATGCCAAGGTCTCGCCTGAGATAGACGCTGAGCTGATGAAAGACCTTGAACGAGACTTCAAGGACTACTATACGATAAGCCTCAAGAACTACCCGGTAGAGGACGAGTATCTGCCAAACCAAAAAATACACTATGCAGGAGGTGTCCAGTGATGAGCTTCAAACATAACGGAGTAGAGATCGAGGACACCTTCGCAGAAGGATTCGGCATGTGGGGAAGCAAGATAATCATAACAGCAGCATCCCAGAAATGGGCTGATATAGCAGCGACATCAATGACTGGCTTCGCCACAAGCGTAATCGCCTGTGACTGCGAAGCAGGAATAGAGTCAAGGATACCCCCAGAGGATTCACCAGACGGGAGACCCGGGACAACAGTAGCGATCTACGGATTCTCAAGGGGCAAGCTATCACAGTCCATGCTAAACAGGCTGGGACAAACAGTCTTGACTTGCCCATCC
>CAZZFH010000500.1:0-1846 GCA_964653295.1 uncultured Candidatus Bathyarchaeia archaeon
TGAAATCTCAACATATTCTATCAGTTCTAGATAGTCGGCATCACTCCAGCGACGATATCATCAATTTGTTCAATAAGACACTTGAAATCGTTTATGCTGAAACATCAAGTCGGGCAGAAGCCAAGCGAATGATAGGTAGACTATATAGGGTGATATCTGAACAATCCGGTGACGCCTCCACTTGTGAATTTTCAAGGAAATGACCCACCCCAGGCGCACTATTCCGTTCCTCCTATCTGGGGTTGTTCTCAGTCATTCGCCCTTAACGAGTCCTGGATGACTTCTCTGCTGGAAATATACAGCATCTTACTTGTTCTTTTTAGTGTTCGAGAGTAAAGCATAATTTCGTAGTTACGCTTTCTAGCGCCCTGCGTGATGAGCCCCGGTTATCGTTCCAGACCAAACTGACATTTGTTACATTTTGCCCTCAGGTTCTTAATTTTCCTCAAGAGCTCGACATTGGCGCCATTTCCTTGTCATATCCAATCGGTTCTGAGGTGGTATAATCTACAAGAGCTATGGTGCAGGACATAAAGAGGAGGGGCGTTAAGTACCAATATAGACGACAGGGAGGTTGAGAATGCTATTCTTGGTTCGACTCGATCACAAAGACTCGTTCGTGACTACCCATCTTATTCAAGCGGGAGATCTGGCTGAGGCCAAAAACAAACTTGAGGACTGGTTATCACAGGATTATGGAGTAAGAGATGGCGACTGGTATGTAGCCTTAGACGGAGACGAAGTAAGGGTGGAAACCCTGGCTAAGCTTCAGAGCCTCTATGATCTGACAAAGTGGCTTCCGGTGATAGGTGAGTAGCTAAGATAACAATCCTCGGTTTTGTTCAGCTCACACACCGCATCCCACAAAAAGTCATAAGGTGAAATTTCAAGAACTAGCACGTTTATCATCCCCTCTCTGCGTGAGAGAAAAAGGTAACATTCTCAAAAATATTCCTAATCTTCCACTTAACAAAAAGCCTCTATGTTGAGATAGGTGCTATAATTGGTGTAAAAAGATTATTAACTACGCTCATTTAATTAGGACTATGAACTAGAATTGGATCATGTCTCATAGGGAATATAGATGGCAACAGACACTACGACTTATTGGTTAACGTGGCAAACAAATGACTAGCGTTCCTGGCTGGACAAGCAGATCCAGCAGCGAAAACAGGTATTTCTTACTGATCCTGACGAAATGACATCTGCGTATAATCGCGAAAGAGAGTCAGCGCGTGATTATTACGGAAGAGAGTTGCTAGAATTACTTCAAAATGCCGATGATGCCGGAGCAGAGCAAAACCGCAATAACAGGGTGTATATCGAACTAGAAGACGAGGTTCTGTATGTTGCAAACACCGGTCAACCCTTTAGTCCTGCTGGTATCAAATCGTTAATGGTTTCAAATAACAGCCCCAAACAGCTTAGTAGAACCCGCGTAATAGGTTACAAAGGATTGGGATTCAGGTCTGTGTTGGGGTGGGCTTCAAAAATTGCAATATTAAGTGCTGGCCTGGAAATTGGTTTCGCTGAGGAAGAGGCTATAAAGACAGGCAAGGAACTGTATGATCGGCATGAAGGCATAAAACAAGTAGCAGATAGTTTTATATCAAGAATAAAAACTTTTCCCATCGCAACATTGTCTTGTCCATTCTGGCTCGATACAAACGGTATTAGTGAGAAACATTTCTTGGCCATGATTGGGCGATGCAAAGAACTTACAAATGAAGGATTTGATACTTGTATCGGTTTTATCTTAGGTAATCCGCAGAAGACTCGAGAGAAAGTACTTGAACAAATACTATCCCTTGGTAAAGAGCTTCTCATTTTCTCTAACTATCTGGAG
>CAZZFH010000501.1:0-1842 GCA_964653295.1 uncultured Candidatus Bathyarchaeia archaeon
TCATCTGATAATTGTTCAGCGTCGATCTTAAATGAGTATCTATCTTCCTTAAAGAATCTAACCGGTATTCCTCGGTTCGTTTTACTCATTTATCACTCTTCCTCCCGAAGTAAGATTTCCAGTATTTCCTCTAACGCGTCACTGCGTTTGTGATAAAGTGATACTATGGCCTCTCCGCAGAAACTCATAGCTTCCGTAGCGATTTCACGTATAGATTCAAGTTTCTGTTGTAGTTCAGGAATCTTGAAAGCGTTATTATATAGAACGTTATGGGCGTTGCTACAATCTTGTAGTTGTTCTTGTATACCTGTCTCACCAACGGGGTAAAGAACTTCAAACGCACCGCACTGTCCTTGGTTGGCACAATAGTCTACGAGTGGACAATCGTCACAGAACTCAGGTTGATCTCTTTCCATTATTCCTCCTCCTTTTTGACAGTTGGTTGTGAACTATCATAAATTATATTTAATTCGTTTCTTATTTGAATGGCTGTTTGAAGTTCGTCCTTTAAATCTTCTATAAATTCAGTTATCTCAGATTCGGTTAGATGTTGAATAGTATATGAGGTTGCCTTTGTTGAAATGGTTAAATGGAAGAATTGCTTTAAGCCATCAAGTTCTATATTTGAATAAGGATAATGTCCCATTTATGTTTTCTCCTTTTTCTTAGTTGAATATGAACTATCAGAATTCATGAAGAACCCTCCTATCCCCACAGACGCCGCATTCTTGGTGTATCCGTTTATATCCATTCACTATTTTTATGAGTGTTTGTTTATCTATGCCTCGTATATGTTCAAGTCCGGCGACGGGGGGTATATCTATCTCATCAACGGTTTCCCATTTATGCCCTCTCCAAATACACATGATGTTCATTGTGTCCACATCGCCATCAAGAATACTATACAAATCAAAAACAACCACAACCCAGGGAAAAAGAATAACAGTCCTAGAATTAGTTGAAGAAGTGTAAGACACCCAACCTCAGTTAACGCGACGTTGAAGGCCGGAATTATATATGTTATGAGTGTATAGATGTATCCTACTATGTAGGCTATTGGGATTAGTTGGAATGCAAGGTAAATCAAGTCAACCATCGTTTTCACCTATCTTTGTTGATACAGAAATATCATAACCTGCCTTGGTCAGAAAAATACGTGCTCTTGGGATAACTATGCCAAACATCGCTGAAATGTCTAACATGCCTTCAATTCTTCCCGACCAATACGGAAAGTCCTTGTTGGAGGCTTCTCCTCTTTCAGTCAAAGCCCAATCAATTAGTTTTTCAATCTTGTCTTTTTGTGATTGTTTGTCCTCAAGAGTCATACTGTAACCTCATCATAATCTAATTTTTCAGAAACTATAACGAGAGACAGAATTTTATTTGAGTTGTCACGTAACAAATCTTTTAATGCCGCCTCCATACATTTCCCTATGTGTTTTGCAAATTCATCTATCATGTAACTACCGCCACCAGTGAATGTTTCTCCATCTTCTGTTGAGAAAAGGCTATACTGAGCACCTATCTCGGCGGGGATTCTTATGGTTTCTCTTTGTTTATCTTCAACTAAGATAGATTCGTCAGACATTTTTCAGTATCTCCTGAACCTTCTCACGCTCAACGAGTTCCCTAACGCGGTCCAACTTATTCATCGGGGTACTGTACTTCATGTTAAGCTCCGACTGGATCGACTTAATCGTTCCAACGAGGATGCCCCACTCCGTATGAACGTCACGTCTAGTATTTTGTGTCATATTCCAAGTACTCCTCCGGCTCAACGGTGTAGACTGTCCGCAGGTGCTTCACCAGTGCCTTGTCCAGTGCGTAGCCTTTATCGGCGCA
>CAZZFH010000502.1:0-1832 GCA_964653295.1 uncultured Candidatus Bathyarchaeia archaeon
TTGGTAAGAAGCTGGATATTCCCGGTGTGGAGACTGCCCTCGTTGATTTCTCGGATAACGAGGAGCTTCTCAATCTTGGCAAGGTCTATAATATCCCAATTATCGATACTGGTAAAAGCGATTGGGCAAAAACCCTCGAGACAGTCATCGGTAAGATGAAGAAAACTCCAGAAGAAAAAGAATCCCCTAGGCGAAGTATATGGGAGAGGATACGATAATGGAAAAACACAATGTACTACCAGAAACCTTGGTCATATCATCAAGCTCATTCCTCAAAATGCTAGAAACCCTTGTAAACCATTTTGGCTCCGCAGGAGAATCAATGATCTTTCAGATGGGCCACGAAAACGGGATGAATTTCTGCAGATCCGCTATGAGTGGGATCGAGGATGATGAGGAATCCCTAGATACCCTGTTTAATTTGGTGCTTGAGAAAGCAAGTCAGGTTGGCTGGGCCAATATGGTTATCGAGGAGTTTGATCTCCAATCTGGAGCCGTTAAGGTCGTCATGAAAGACAACGCCTTCAAACAATTCTGTCTACACATTAACCTGCCACAATGCTTCTTCTTACGAGGCTACATCTCAGGCATAATCAAGGAGCTAACCAACGTGGATTACATGTTCGATAAAAGCGATTGTTATGCCCATGGGGACGAGCACTGCTCAATCAGATTGACTGCTGAGCCATAATAGATGCGAATACTTTCTCAGCGGGCTCCAAAGTTTTGTCTTCACCGAAAGTATTCAAGATAATCTCCTAGTAGATGATTATAATATATTCGAATAGAGACTGCACCGTTTTCGTACCTGTTTTATTCCTCTAGAGAAAGGTATACGTGATTGAATTGGCTGATTTTGATGTCAAGATAGTGAACGCCCGTATCGTTGATGGCGTCAATAAGGAACACGTTGGCAGTCTCGGAGTAAAAGGTGGAAGAATCCTTGAGACAGGAGAAGTCAAGGGAGACGCTAAACAGGTAATCAACGCAGATGGGTTATACGCGTTACCCGGATTCATAGACCCTCATAGCCACGGTGACACGGGGTTCGCATGGTATCCCAACTGCGAGAGCGCGGTCATGCAAGGATGCACCACTGTAGTAGCTGGGCAATGTGGAGGCAGTCCAGCTCCCCTCAACCAGTACATCAGGGCACCCGGGGTAATCTGGGATGAGGTCTATGAGAAGAACCCATTCATCTACCATGGGAAGAGCCTCTACCATATTGATGAGGTCAACGAGATTCTCACCCAAAAGTATGGCTGGGCTATAGAGTACCGTACAATGGCAGGGTATTTTGATAAGATCAACTCTCAGGGAATCAGCATCAACTATGTGCCCCTATTAGGACATGGTACAGTCCGTTTCCATGTGATGGGTGAAGACTACAAACGAGAAGCCACCACATCTGAGGTATCCGAGATGAAGGAACTAATTCATCAAGGGATGCAGGAGGGCTGCAGGGGTCTCACCGCAGGGTTGGACTATGATCCAGATGTCTTCGCTACTCGTGAGGAGATGAATGAATGCGTCTCTGTACTCAAAGACTATGATGGCATCTATTCTCCCCACTGGAGACGAACAGGCAGAAGACGAAACATCAAGATGGGCAGCTTCAGCGCCGAACCCATAGAGGGAATATATGAGATACTCGATACTGCACGCAAAACAGGCGTAAGATTAAACATCGCCCACCTCGCCCCCGGGTGGCACACGGTACCCCCCATGACACCAGAAATAGGAAAAGCAGTGGGATTAGAGACATTGAAGCCAATTGATGACGCATTGGCAGAAGGCTTGGACATCAACTTCGATGTAATACCATGGGAGTG
>CAZZFH010000503.1:0-1831 GCA_964653295.1 uncultured Candidatus Bathyarchaeia archaeon
CTTGGATAAGCCACCGAGTTGGCGGTTTGGAGGACAGGTCTTTTTCTCCTTATACCGTAATTCTATTCTTTCTGCTTAGACGCCAAAATGAGCTAAGCATGTACTAGTAACAAAAATAAGCCCTTACGCTAACATTCCATACATGTCTAAAGCACTCGTATTATACCATAGTCAGCAATATGGAAACACCGAGAAGATGGCCAACGCTGTTGCAGAAGGATTAACCGAGGAGGGATGCACTGTAACTCTTCATAACACAAACACAACACGGTTTCCTATCGAAGAGTACACAGCATATGATCTTGTTGCTATCGGTACTCCGGATTATTTCAGTTACATGGCTGGTACCATCAAGACATTTCTCGATGACTGGTATCTTCACCGTAATGAGCCCGGGTATACTGGGAAGCTTTTCGCGTTATTCATGAGCCATGGTGGCGGTGGAAGAGCCAAAGACTCACTCACGGTTTTCAGTAGAATAGGAACTCAGAAAGGGAAGATAGTATCATCCAGCGGCTCGCCGAGCACCCAGATCCTGAAGCAATGTAGGGAGCTTGGGAAGACTCTGGCTAGATCCTGAGATTCTCGGCTATCTTTATGCTGGCTTCTATCATTTCCCCTATTTCTCTGCCCTTGAGGATGTTTTTCCCTGCTGGCTTGAAGGGGTGAGACATTATCATTACACTGGCGTCGTACTCTAGCAGCATCTTTAATGAATCGATATAGATTTGCTTGTTCATTCGTATCAGGTCCTCGCGTGCGCCGCATATTGAGTCTCCTGTGATTAGAAGCCGCTGTTTTTTATCGAATAGGCATATTGCTCCTGGTCTGTGCCCCGGGGTATGTATTACTGTGAATTCACGGTCTCCCAGCTTTACAATATCACCGTCTTCCAGCATCTTTACCGCCGATGGTACCGCATCGGCCTCCAGTTTATGCACCGCGATCTCAGCACCAGTGTTCTCCTTTAGTATATCATTTCCTCTTATATGGTCTCCATCGCGGTGAGTATTCACAATAAGGTTTACCTCGTTCAACTCTCTGCCCTTTTCACGAATTAGAGGAAATACGTAATCTACTGGGGTGTTTTCGTAGCCAGTATCTACTATACCGATGTTTTCTTCTCCGAAGAAGACTAGTACGCTGCAGTACCAGCCGGGTCTCATATCCTGCCGAATCACATACAGGTCCTCGGCATACTTCTCGACACTACTCATGATGATCCCTAGATTGAATATTTCTCGGTGAATAAAAGAGGTGCCTCAAGGACTGCTTATTCTTGGCTATATCTTATTATTTTTTACTTGAGTTATCAATTATAATGGTGCACTCTCTCAGTTTAGGTTGTTCACCTTATGATTGGGAGAGTGTAGAATCCAAGACAGATTAGGGGTGGAGGAGCCTTGTCCTCTGGAGTCTTGTCTGGCAGTAAAACGCCTTATAGACTGTCTGGACATCATCTGCCTCAAATAGAGTGGTTCTTCCATCGATTCTTTGAGTGCCTGGCATCCAGCACGCTGCGTCTGCAGCCCCTGTGTCACTGAACCTCATCTCAAGCCTGTATGGTGGGTCAGGTAGCTCTACGGGTGCTATCTCTCCTTTTTCTAGGCGTTTCAAGGCTTTGACTACGTCTTCTGCGATGATTCTTCTCGCTGTCACTGGGTGTTTGTTGCGTGCGACGTATCGCCCCATGCCGTATTTGACTATGGAGACCTCTGTTGTGGGGCTCAGCTCCTTTACTTCCTTGTAGTAATAGTCATCACCGGAGGCATATACCAATGGTACACCGTAGCTTGCCGCATAGTAGGCGGCTAGTCCGGCTTCTCCAAGT
>CAZZFH010000504.1:0-1825 GCA_964653295.1 uncultured Candidatus Bathyarchaeia archaeon
CCAGCCCGCAGAAGGGAGACCAACTAATGTCACAGCCAGAATACCAATCAATTAGCCCATCCGACTTCTTCTACAGAAACAGGGAGATCGCGGGCTTCAGTAACCCCAGCAGGGCTACCTACACGGCTGTTAGGGAGCTCATTGAGAACAGCTTGGATGCCTGTGAGGCGAGGATGACCCCCCCTGATATATACCTCAGGATAAGCGAGGTAGAAGACCAGAAGGACACAGAGACCAAGATCTATGTACTCAGGGTCGAGGATAACGGCACAGGGCTACCATCGGAACACATACCAAGAGCCTTTGCGCAGGTCTTCTATGGCAGCAAATACGAGCTCAAGCAAGCACGGGGAACATTCGGCTTGGGAGGAACCATGGCGGTCCTCTATGGTCAGATCACCACCCACAAACCAGTGCAGGTGTCCAGCAGCACCGGTGGCGAGATACACGAGTTCATAATGAACATCGATATCCAGAATAACCGTGCAAACATTCTCAAACACAATGTAAAGGCAAACCCCACAAAGTGGCAGGGCACCGCTGTCGAGCTTCAGATGGATGGAGACTACAGCCGTATAATGTACAAGCTGATAGAATATCTGAAAGAGACAGCCATGGTGGTACCATACGCGGACATAACTTATGTTGACCCAAGAGGCAGGCTCTACAAGTTTGAGCGGGGAACAACCAAGTTACCACCTCTGCCAGAATCAGTGTTGCCTCACCCCCATGGGGTTGATGTGGAGACCTTCAAGAGGCTCATCTCATCCAAGAGAGCCAAGAATATGAAGCAGTTCATGATGGAGAACTTCCAAGGCGTAGGCGCAATCACCGCAGATAAGTTCCTAAAGTTGGCGAAAATAAGCCCCGGTAAGAGCCCAAAGAAGCTGACACCAGAAGAAATAGTCAGGATAGTAAGATCAACAAAAGAATACAGTGACTTCAAGAGACCCGTAGCCAGCTGCCTGAGCCCAATCGGGGAAGAACTACTTGAGACAGGCATCACAAAGGAGCTTGAGTTGACAGAAGAGGATTACATTAAAGTAGTTACCAGGAAACCCAGCACATATCTTGGATATCCATTCATCGTAGAGGCAGCTGTAGCCACGGGAAAGACCATCAGGAAAAGCCTTGGACCCGGGATGCACATCTATCGGTTCGCAAACCGTATTCCTCTTCTGTTTGATGAGGGAAGCGGTGTCATCTGGAAGGCAGCAAACAAGAACATTAACTGGAAGACATACAGCGTCGAGAGTGACACTTCTCTAGTGATAGCTGTACATGTCTGCAGTACAAAAATACCCTACAAGAGTGTAGGAAAAGAGTTCATGGCAGACCAGCCTGAAGTGGAGAAAGAGATAACAAACGCCATCAGGGAGGCATCCCGAGGCGTAAGGGGCTTCATCAGGAGAAGGACCAGACTACAACGGGAACGTCACAGGCTGAACATATTCGAAAAATACCTACCAAAGATAGCGGAGTTCAGCGCAAAGCTATCTGAAAAAGAGGAATTGCCTGATATCGCTCCATTGCTTGAAGTTGTTAGCGCCAACATTCCCGAGGTAGAGGAAAAACTAGAAGAGGTATCAAGAATTGTCGAAGAAAGCGCAGAGTGAAGCAGAGCGGAAACGCCAATCCATGGAGAAGAGCCTCACCCAGATGGGGGCGCTCATCTATGACCAGATTCAGAACAGAGAGTTCCCTTGGATCCATATGCAGAGCCGCAGCACAGACAATATACTGTATGACCCAGAGGAGAGGCAATACGTTCTTGGACCACGAATGATCAGACGCCATAGTCGAAACATTAGACACATAAGACCAT
>CAZZFH010000505.1:0-1811 GCA_964653295.1 uncultured Candidatus Bathyarchaeia archaeon
TAACATTCCTGAATCCCACGACTCATCGCAACATCACGAATAACCGAACCAGCCCGTGTAACAGACAAACACTCACCCGGCGTGCTTCTATCAACTTTATGAATCCGATTAGGACCCATCCACTTTGATTGACTACGGAACAACCAACTATCCGGACCCAACATCTCTCCCCGGTCCCGTCTATCATGGATCATCAACCGCAGATACAGTACCGCATCCTCTCCTAACGCGAAATGGTATGGTGTCTGGGCTTTGTTCACGTTATACCCCAAATAGTCCCTGAGAATCGCTGGAACTTCAACGATGAGTGGCGTTGTTTGTTCTAGATCTATGTGTCTTAATCGTAGGCTGGTGATTATGCCTATTCGTTGTCCTGACTGTGCAAGAAAAGTAACCAACGCTTTGTCTCTGGGGTTATCTGCGGCGTCTACGAGTTGGGCTACTTGACCCTGTGTGTAGAGTTTTCTGGGTTCATATTCGGCTACATTTCGGTAGGTTCTTGGTTTTTTGCTTAGTCTAATTCTGTTTGCTGTGTAGAAGCTTCTTAGGGATTGGTATATGTTCATTTTTGTTCCTTGGCTAAGAGTTAGACTATTATAGAATGCCTTTAATTGGTCGTGAGCTGTTTCAGGGTCGTTTAAGCCTGTTTGGATGAGCTGGTCTGGGGTTTGATGGGTTTGATTGACATATTTTGTGAGTGCATATAGATAGTTTTTTCTTGTGTAATGGTTTGGTATGTTTACCAGCCATTTTTGAACGGTTGGGTAGGTTTCTAGGTTATTTGGTTGGCTGGTCATTTGTTTTCGATTAATTTAATATATCCACCAATATTTAAGTGTGGATATCTAAGTTAAAACAGTAATCGTTCCTAACAACAAACAACAATATGACTAACTCAAACTCACACTTTCATGTAACAGGTATATGGTATTTCCAGTCAGTACATGATTAAATGGCATATGTTGTATTAAATACAACCAAAAGAAAATACTTGCGTGCCCTCTAATACGAACACATTGATAGCAGTCATAACGATACTTGGGGCAGTATCATTATTCGCTGGATTGGTTCCAATTATAGAAGTCCAAATACAAGTACCGTACCAAGAGTCAGTGCCATATGATATTGAAGTCGAATATATCAACTATGAGCTAAGACAAGAAACATGGTCATATCAAGAAGCCCCACTCCCGTCAGGCAAAATTCGATGGATTGGACATGAACTAATAATAGGAGACACAGTGGAATTCAGTATAAAAACAGAAACAACAGGAGGTCCAAGACCATATATTGTTGATGTTTTCATTATGAAAAGATCACAATTCACAGATTACTTAGAGGGAAACTATCTTGGTTCCGAGAACCAAATGAGAGATGTTTCTGAAGGCACACTCACTCATTATATTGTTGAGCTTGATACATACTATTTTGTCATGTATAATGGGGGTGACTTTGATGTCAAGATCACTCGATGTGAAATTGTTCGTCATTGGGAAGAGGCAGTAATAACGACGAGGATTGAACAGGAGTACAGGATTGAGACCAAATACCAAAAGGTAACGAAGAAAGTCACAATCTTCGAGAATTTAATAGGTGACTATTAAAAACGAAGAGAAAAAAAGACTGAGCATAATCTGATTATTGGAGCTTGAGTTCTCCATTACCTGAACCTATACTGAAATAAAAGCTCCGAAAACAAAGTAATGAGTACTGTTTCATGTAACAAGCATATTTGCGTTGATATTATACTGAGAGATAGTTTTTTGGTGGTTTAAACTATGGCTTTACCCTGATGTTTTAGCTTGTTTTTT
>CAZZFH010000506.1:0-1803 GCA_964653295.1 uncultured Candidatus Bathyarchaeia archaeon
AGATCGGAAGTATAATCGCAACCGCCACCAATATCAAATACAACGTCTCTGTCGTCCCAACCCAATCAAACACCTATCTCACTCCCTCCGCTGTTCCTTCTCCCATTTTAGTTGTCAACTCGTTTCGCCTCATCATCAGATTTTTAGGGCCATAGTCGTACACCATTAAAACTAACAGCTTCTTGTGTATTTGGTCGAATTTCTATTGGCCCTGTTTCCTCTAAGACTATCACTCCCGGAGGCACCTTCCCTTCAATCGCTTCCTTAAAGAGAGGGATTGTGCTGGGTGTTATCTCCTCTATGCCAAGGAGTATCTTTCCATTATAGTACGTGGCTCCATAAGTTGATTTGATCCCTCTCTCCTTCAAGTTACAGTCATAAAGGGCTTCTCTCCACTCCTCGATCTTGTTGAGGGGTGCTGGTGCTTTCACGAATCGGATCTGTCCCTGCACATAGGGGCTGAAGAGGTCAAGGATCATGTTCGTGATCTCTGGACCGGTATCGGAGAGGGCCACGTACGCTGTCCCGTTGTTCCAGTCGGGGTAATGGTATACGAGTGCCTCTCTGAGTATTTCGTATTCCTTAAGATCGATGATGGCTCCAAGTTTAGAGGCTACAGTGTGGTAAGCTCCTAGGCTTGCGTACTTCGATTGATTGCCTTTAGGATGTAGAAAGTGTTGGTCGGCGATCTCTGGTTCACCGTTCCAGAGTTCATAGTACTTTAACCGATCTTCGACTCTACGATACTCTTCCATTAAATTCGTGTACTCTTCGTTCAGCCCTTCATAGGAGGTTTTCATCTCAGCGATATCACCTCTAAGGGAGACCAAGTCCATGTAGAAGTATGCGTTGACGACCAAGGAGGAAAAAAGAACCACTAACAGCAAAATGTATGGAAGCGAACCCTGTCTTTCTCCTGTCAACACCTATCTCACTCCCTCCGCTGATCCTTCTATTTTCTCCATCGTCCTATAGTTCAGAAACAAATCTATCGTGACGATATTGAAGAAAATGCCCAGAATGAAACTGTAGTAATCACTCAAGGGCAGATACTGGAATATTAGGCTCACTATAAAACCAAGAAAGCCAAGAAGAAGTAGCATGCCTAACCTGTCTTGGAAGAACTTTATCGCCAGTCGGATGGAGTCCCTGAAGCTTTGACCCTCCCAGACCATTATTTGGGTCCCAAGGGACAGGAAATAAAACACAAAGAGCAGTGGTAACACAATCAACATGAACCTAACACATATAATTGGAAATTCATCCACGCTCCTAAGTGTGAGCACCCAGAATAAACCAGCCATGATAACCATTGGGATGGATAGCACAATAAGCTGTGCAATTATGTATTCACCGATTCTAGCCATTGTGTCGGTGTAGCTTGCCTGAAAATCGACTTCCTCGTCCTTTGATACTCTAAGATAGATATGCTGGAGGAAGGGATGGAACAACATTTCGAAAAACGTGACGACTATCAAGTAAGCGGCTCCAATCTTGAATAAGGGATAGTATGGCGTCAAGTCTCCGCCCGACATGATAACGGTTTGAATCTCATTGAAGATGTCCATCCCGTAAACCTTTGAAAACAACATTCCCCCAATTATCGAAGCTAGACTAAGAATGAGTTTAGGGATAATCACGGTTGGATTCTGCTTAAGGACGTTTACACCGTGTTTGAGGTGCTCTGATAATCCAGTCCTTTCAGGCTTTTCAGCATCAACCATTTGTCTCACCTTGTCTTACTGCACCATTTGGAGGGATTTATCATCGCTTAAGGGGTGGGGAGTGTTGCCGGCCCTGGAG
>CAZZFH010000507.1:0-1796 GCA_964653295.1 uncultured Candidatus Bathyarchaeia archaeon
GCCCCAGGAAACCAAATACCTCTCCCTGTTCCACCGACAGATTTACGTCTTTAATACCACGATGTTTGCCGTAGTAAACGGTCAAATTCTGCGTTTCGATAACTCTATCACTCATCGTCTCTCTCCTTACAACCTGTTGCGTAAACTTCTTCACCCAGAAGCTCAAACGATCACTAAGATTCTATTCACTACTCCCCCAGAGTGCACTCACTGGCAGGGCATAAAGGTCTGAGCCAAAAGGAACGGGTTGGTCACCGGTATAGAGAATGATCCCACGCAGGAAGCGTTTACCCAACAAACCGCAAAGATACTTCAACCCCTTAAAGTCGTGCGCTTTAACCGTTGATGAGGCCTTAACTTCAATCCCCACAACCTCACCGGCACGGTTCTCCAGCAGTATATCGACTTCCTGCCCTTTCCGCGTGCGAAAGTGGAAGAACTGGGGTTGAATCTCGCTCCAGATGGCTTGCTTTCTTAGTTCCATGATGACGAAGTTCTCCAGCAGGGGCCCAAATGCAACTGAATCAGACTTGATCCGCTGTTCGTCCAACCCTGTCAGGTAGGCTAGCAAGCCGGTGTCATTCAGAACCAACTTGCGTGACCGAATGAGTCGTTTCCCTAGGTTAGCCGACCAAGCATGCAGAGGCTGAGAGATGAACGTTATTTCGAACAGAGCCATGTAACGCTTTACAGTACTCTGCGGTAGGCCGAGGCTGTTCGAGATCTCAGCGTAGTTCATCAACGAACAAACACGAGCCGCTAACAAGGAAAGCAAGCGGGGCATCACGACAAGGTGTTCTATGTTCGCTAGATCTCGGACCTCACGTTGGACGATGGTGGTAACATACGAGCGGAACCAGGCACTGCGCCTTTTTGCGGATAGCTTCCCTGTCACCTCAGGATAGCCACCAGTCACTACCCGCTGAATGAGCTCGGACCGAGCAAGATCGGCAGTGAGGAATTGGGGTAATCTGTTGGCGAATATCAGATCGATAAACTCTTCCCTTTGTCTCTCCAGCTCACCTTGCGAAAAGGGCCAAAGAGTCAAGATCTCCATTCGGCCAGCAAGGAATTCTAACAACTTAGGAAGGAGTAACAGGTTGGTTGACCCAGTCAGTAAGAAACGACCGGGTAAGCGCTGGCGATCGACTGCAGCCTTGATGGCTAAGAATAGTTCGGGAGCTCGTTGCACCTCATCGAGAACCAGAGGACGACCGAGGTCCGCTAAGAACCCTGTGGGGTCACTGCGCGCTGCAGCAAGCACTGCGGCATCATCGAGAGTGATGTAGTGTGCTGGATGTACTTCCTCTGCCAACCATTGCGCCAATGTGCTCTTACCGGTCTGTCTCGCACCGGTGAGCAAAACGACTGGTGTGTCGGATAGTGCTTCCAGAATGGCTGGTGTGATACTCCGAGGGATCATGACCGAATTATAGCAAGTAATAAGGTGCGTTTCAACCAACAAATGGTGGATTAGCACCCACTCAGTGGTTAATCAGCCCGAAGAAGAGTCCTCAAAGAGGAAAGAAGTTGGACGCATCCTCTTGCTCACTCATTGATTGCAAACACAACCTGATCCGCGCCCACAAGATGAATCCCGTCCTTTTCAGGCTTCATTAGGCGTTTTGAGCGCCCACCCAGCGCTACAACAGGGAAAATCTGGCGCCTCATGAGCATTTTCACCGTGGTGACACCGTATGCATTAGGGTCAATGTCAAAGAATGAAAGAGACTGTTGTCGCTCTTGATGCACCCCTTCTCCTCAAGCAGGCATAAGCAGTAAGTTAAGGCTATCTT
>CAZZFH010000508.1:0-1795 GCA_964653295.1 uncultured Candidatus Bathyarchaeia archaeon
AGCCTCGGTCAGCTCGATTTCCATCACGCAGTTTCATCCCCGTCGCACGTGCGCGCAGCTATAGATGATTTTCAGTATTGCATTCAGGACATATGATAGTTATTTTTTCTACTTGTGGTCTAATTATAGCAGAAACCAAGATGTTATCACAATTCTTACAATGAATATTTTCTGGTCCTGTTCCTACAATACAGGGGGAAATTGTCGGTATCAGTCTGGTTCCGGATTCGCCTAAAAGTCTACTGTCGTCGGGAATCTCGATTATCCCCGTTATATTGTAGTCGCCCTTTTGAATTTTTACTGTTTTCACTTTCAATCAATTTTTCCGTATTTTTGAATGGGTCTCATCCCCATTTAAGGTTTACACCTTCGACGGGGAATGGCCCTGTTCGCTGATTTTCCGGGGGGCGCATCACCGCTTAAAACGTACGAGCTTGCGCGCGAATAGAGAGTCATTTCTTTTTTCTCCCAGCCCAAGCCGTTACAAATCTAGCGATTATCACAATTTTCATAAGACTGACCCACGTCTCTATCTTGACCACCCAATCAAACACCTATCTCACTCCCTCAGCTGGTCCTTCTCTTTGCGCATACTTTGAAGAATCTTTTGATATATAGTTCTACAGATGATAAAGATTGTAAGCGATATTAAACAAACTACAAATAGAAAAATAAACATCACAAGTAAATTGAAGGGCGAACTTGTGGTCATCTAAATCACTCCCTCCGCTGGTCCTTCTCTTTGCGCACGAAGTATGCAATCAATTTACATCCTGCTACAAATACGAGTATTATTAAAATACCCGAAATGGCGAGCCAACCAGAGGTTTGAGACGGTGCCAGATTCCATAAAAAACGATTCCATATAAAACCCAACATTTTAGTAATAAATGCTAGATACAAAACAAGGAATACTATTTGATACTTCTTCAGCTTCTCACTGACGGCGAAGGAGATCACGAAAAGGAATATTACAATAAACGTTATGACAATCGTTATAACCCATTCAGTCGGTGGTTCTCCGTAACTTAACCTGACAAGGATTAAATCCACCCAATAGGCCATCGTCTTAATTGTACTCACATTTCACTTATGCATATCCTGCAGTTGGCTCAGGCAATTTTTTGTATTCAGGTTTGGCTTGAATGATCTCAATGATTAGATGAGCGAGTTCCTTGAGATTCTGATATTGGGTGTCTTCGGGGGCGCTATATTGGGTGGTCCAGTATACAACCTTAGTCCCAGTCTCGTTGTGATACTCCAGGTAGTAGCCTGTGAATGGGGTTTGTGTCGAATGGATGTCTCCTTCAATTTTAAGATGAAACCAATTGGGGTATGAGAAGAAGTCAATATCAACCATTTTTTGGTAGATTGTGTCCAGCTCGTCTTGTGTTAAATCCAACTTTGTCGTTACAGGGTCTTTATTCACCATATCCTTTGTGAAAATCCCCTTGAACGTGTCCAGCTCATTCGGGTGCTTTCCTTGGGATGAACCATATCGGAAGATGATGTTAGAGGTAGTTTCCTCGATGACGATTTCAACGGAATCTTGACTCTTGGGAGACAACACTATAATCACAACTAACAGAAGAGCCGACAGAATGATGATTCGATTTGAGATATCTGTCAACCTCTTCTTCAACTTCATCTCCCTCCTCACCAAAGAAACGCCGTATAGGGAAAATCACTCCTCCTAGCTAGCGTTAATATGATTACTATCAGCCAATTGAGTAACACACTTGCTATCATCCTCAGGAGCATTCCTCTTGTGATTTTCATCTCACGCGTGCGCCGC
>CAZZFH010000509.1:0-1779 GCA_964653295.1 uncultured Candidatus Bathyarchaeia archaeon
TGGACTCCGAGAACCAGTTTATCCCATATCCGTTAGACCTCAAGACCAGCCCCATAGCCCTCGAACTGAACAATGTATTAGACTCAGAGGCAATCAGCGTAGAAGGAGAACTATATAACTGCACAGCATGGGATGGCTCATGGTTTCTAGCACTACGAGTAGATAACCAATACATATACAGCAAGAAAACAGACCCAAGACCATTAACTGAGTCACAGATAGAACTCTACACCGATTCCGTTTATTACCATGTCAATGATACTGCCCATGTAACTATACGTAATCTGTCAGAAGATTGGCTTGAATCGGGACGAAGCGTTTGGATGTATAAGGCTTCTAACGATTCATGGGTTGAAACACAAGCATATCCCTCTGATTATCTTGTTACCAGTGAACAAGTTCTAACCTTCCCGGGATCAAAATGGAGCCATAAACTACCCTTATACCATCTATCTCCGGGAATGTATCGGCTAGTAAAAAAGGTAAGTCACGATGATTCACCTAAAATCGAAATAGAGACATATTTCACGATAATAGAGGAACTTGTTGATTACTCAAACAGCACCCATGTGTTTGGACTAGAGTCAATAAACTGTACATTACCTGAGATACCAGAAGTTATACCCATAGCTAGAAAGGTAAATATCCCAATCAACTCATCTCAAGCTGAGGACATAGCTGTAAATGTTTTTGGAATCACTGGACCATATGAGTTTAGTATTTATACACGCACAGGCATAGACAATCCTATCATTAATCTTAGTACACATGAAAAAAGTCTAGAGTTTATCACTCGATATGATATTCTGTACCATGGAGAATATCCAGATTCCTTCAATAACTGGAACGAATCAAAAGTAATAGAGATCGCTGAGGATTTCCTAGCTAAGCTTGAACCATATTGGGTTGACGAAACAGCAGTCAACTATTCATTATATGTGGTTGGTCCAAGCCATATCTCATCTGCTTCCCATCTCACAGAATCTGTTAGAGAGGTTGGGGTTAGGTACCAGAACACCTTGGAAGGTATTCTTTTGAGTGGTCCGGGTGCTGATTTTGTGATCAATGTATGCAGGGATAATGTTTCTAGTTGTGAGATTCGGAGACCCAATGTAGAAATTGAGGGTGATACTAATGTGACTGTTACACCACTTGAGGCGATTCAGATGATGCTGCGTGGGGAGAGTGCTACTCCTAGTATTGGGTTTATGGTTGATCAGGTGTTTCCACGTGGTAGGTTACTTACGGTTAATCGGGTTCAGTTGATCTATTACACTGATTTGTATAGTGAATGGCTTGTACCTGTGTATGAGATTCACTGCACAGCTACTGTTGATCCAGTGGTTTATGAAGAAGAGACATCTGAACTTGTTTGGTATATTTATGCTACATATTACAGTTTCCCGCAGATAGAATGACCACTATAACGACACAACTCTCATGTAACAAGCATATTCATTGGATACTGGAGCTTGAGTTCTTCACTATCTGAACCTGTACTGAAATAAAAGCTCCGAAAATGAGGTAATGTCAGGAAGTACAAGCACTGGTTAGTACTTATGTTAAACTCCCAACATATTCCAATATGATTTTTATTGATAATATTTAATATAAAATAGTGGTCCATTTTTCTCGATCTCTCCACTTCATGATCCACAGTTTCATACTTATGGCTCTCTTAATTCGATTTCACGTTGAGCGATATTCTCAGCACTATTACTCACATTATAGTAACTTTTTTTGCTCCCGCTTGCGCCATTTGCAAAGGTATTTCATTTC
>CAZZFH010000510.1:0-1761 GCA_964653295.1 uncultured Candidatus Bathyarchaeia archaeon
CTTGAAAAAGAAGTATTAAGTAGGACCGACGGGAGATTGATCGAGGTCGTTGACGCGGCCCGGGCGTATTGGGGCATTAGAACTGAATTTTATCGGAAGCCATGTCCGTTGTGTCCCGATGAGTCGGAAATAATAAGGATGTACATCATTTCACCTGAAGAGATACGATCGGCCCGGTTATTCTATGCTTCATATGCAGAAGGATGTATCCCTTGTAATCTTAGTCTCTTTGATCCCGACTTTCCGTATTTCTCGGAGGAAATGCAGATTCTTGAGGATCGAGCCGCCATGGTTCCCGGTATTGAATCAGAGATTAGCGGGGTTAGACTTTTAGCCCTCTTTGCTATCTGCTTGGCCGCAGGCGCACTCTATAATATACTTAATTGCGGCAGAGATCCGCTGTATATAGCAGCACTCTTACATGACGCCCAAGCTTTTCTTGTAAAGGCCGAACAGTTAAACCATATTTATACAAAAAGCTCTTTCAATAGTGAAAAGTGGGAGAATACTGTAAAAAAAATAAGGCAGAAAGAGAACTCGCAGCGTGGAGCGCATGAAACAAATAAAAAGAAAAAAGCTAAGTCCCTCCCCCTGGATGAATATATTAAAAATAATTTTTTTGATAAATTTAAAAAACCACGCGCCAGAAACCTCACCATTCGCGGGATTGCTGAAAGCCTTGAAAACAAAATAAACAATGACCCCGATTTTAAAAAGAAGGTTCAGAATAGAAAAAAGAAAGGGCCATCATATTCGACCCTTCGGACCAAGGTGACAAACTCCTATTTAGATTTTTACATAAAGAAGCGTATTGATATATTATTAACAAAGAACCAGCCGGTCAATGAAACAGCAACGGCATCCAAATTAGAAGCAGAAATGAGCAATGACTCCGATTTTAAACTATCCAAGATCCCTTCTCAGAAAGAAATCCTCAAAAGGCTTTCAAACCTATTAAAATAACGCATTTCCTGTGGTCAAAACGCTAAGCGAATTGACCATTTATTTAGTCATTCCGGTTACATAACCCAAATTTCATTTGACATCACAAATTTGTTTCCTGTATCATGGCCGCAAATCTAAGATCACGGAGGTTGCGGATATGGATAGAATTATCAAAGCGTACATGACCGCACGCGATATCAGTGAGAGGTTCAGTATTCCGGAAGGCACCCTAGCGAACTGGCGCTGGCAGAAGATAGGCCCCAAATATTACAAGATGTCGAGGCGAGTTCTATATAGGGAAGATGAGGTTCGAGCATGGGTTGAGTCGAACCCAGTTTTAACGCTTGATTCAATAGAAGACAGAAATCGATCATGATCATGTTCATACACTACGTGGATTCTAATTTGGGGATGGATGTTTTCATCCGTCAATCGCGAGCCGTGGCAGCCGTCTACTCGAATACTTCCAGTGGGGTCTGCCATGGACCCCGTCAGATCCCGCGAGGGAATCACCGGCCGCTTTCATACAATCCCAAAACAGTCAAACAACTCCTATATTTATACAATACCCCGCCCTATAATGTGACCCTGTGGCTAAAGATTAAACGAAGTGACCGGTTATGTAACCATCAACCCCGTACCCCTTTGAGTTTTCAAACCAAGGTCTCTGGCCTGAACGACCTCGCGGGTCCTTCCTGGCACTTTATTGCAATACGGTTACGGGCAGCGCGATATTCGGCTGCGCAAAAAATCTTATCTGGGGTAGAAATTTAGAATTCACACCACTTTGTGTGTTTACTGGGAGAATCTGAGATG
>CAZZFH010000511.1:0-1757 GCA_964653295.1 uncultured Candidatus Bathyarchaeia archaeon
GGGAGGGATGAGAAGACGGGTAAGGTCTCATCGGATGTTTTTGAACAGCAAATGACTGTAACACTTGATAAGATCAGGGTAGCCATGGAAGAGGCGGGGAGTTCGATGAATAACATTATCAGGACATTCATTGTGATTAAGAAGCTGGAGGATTACCCCCGCATGAGGAAGACAGAGGTAGAGTATTATCAAAAACATGCTCCCCTTATGGTGGAAGACCCACCTGATAGCACATTTATTCAGAACGATTCTTTAGCTAGCCCCGAACTTCTAGTACAGATAGATGTAATAGGGGTTATTTCTAGAGATAAGCCTGGTAACGAATTAAAATTTTACCCCGAGATTTGGGCTGGTAAGAAACTGGCTTACCCGTATGTATCTGTCGAATACCCGAAGTTTGCCAAGAGTGCCGTAATGGGCAACCTCGTTTTTATTTCCGGTTGTGAAGCTCTGAACCCGGAGACTGTTAAAACGGAGACGGATGATTTTGAAGAGCAGACAATTATATGTCTTGATAAAATCAAGATGGCTCTGGAGCAAGTAGGGAGTTCTATGGAGAATATATTCAAAACCAATATACTCCTTCCCAATCCGGGCAATTACTGTGAAATGAGAAAGATAGAGCATGAATATTACCAAAAACATGCGCCTTCCCTTGCGATGGAGCCGCCGGTTAGCACTTGTATCATGCATAATTCCCTGGCCAGGCTGGAGTACTTGATAGAGATAGAGGCATTTGCCGTTATTTCTAAGGATGCGCCGGGTAGTGAACTGCGGATGTTCCCGGAATCCTTGGGACGACGAAAACTGGTGTGCCCCGGTGTGGCTTCTGGGATGCCCTTATTCTCTCAGACTGCCAAGGTAGGTAACATGATTTTTACTTCGGGCAGGAAAGCTTTTGAACCATCGCAGGTTTTTGAAGAACAGGTGGTTGGAGCATTTGACCATGTCAAAATAGCCCTGGAAGCAACGGGGAGTTCTATGACTAACATCATTAAAACGCATGTACTCCTTACCAGGCCAGAGAATTACTCCAGTATGCGAAAGGCGGAGATGGAGTATTATCGGAAGAACGCTCCCTTGCTGGCAGAGCAACCGCCAGCTAGCAGCTGTTTTGTGGTCAAGTCGCTGGATCAGTCGGGGTACTCAGTGGAAATAGACGTGATAGCTGTCGCTTCAAGAGAAAAATAACAGCGGCTACTCCACACGGATACCAAGTAAAGCAATGAGTAAATTAGTAGGAGGTTTTAGATTTAGATGAAATTGTATGTTTTAAATGGTGGTCGACTGTGGACAGAGTGGGGTTTTCATTGGCATTTTGGCACACAAGCTGAAAATGGACAGGAGTATGTGGCTCGACCATATTGCGTTCGGAATATGCAGTATTATATAGAACATCCAGATGCTAAGATTATTTTTGATTTAGGATACAAAATTGAAGATTTTCAGAATTTCCCTGGGTTTCCACTTCGTAAAGGTCCAGAAGGCGTGTGGTGGAAACAAGGATCTGATGAGAATCCTGTTGCTCAGCTTGGGAAGATCGGGGTTAAGATAGATGATATCGACTATGTTGTATTATCACATCTTCACTCTGAACATAGTGGCTGGTTACCTTCCTTTGCCGGTAAGAAAGCTCAGATTGTAGTTCAGGAAAAGGAGTACGAGTACGCACAGAGAGTTGGTATCCCTACTCCCCCGGGGAAGGAGCCCGCTGTGGAACAGTTCCACAGTTGGATGTATTTGAGAAAGCTTTATGA
>CAZZFH010000512.1:0-1756 GCA_964653295.1 uncultured Candidatus Bathyarchaeia archaeon
GTCGATGAGACTCTAAAAATTGCGTTCTATGCACCCGTGATACCTCCAGTGTTTGACCAGATGAAAGACAGCGGACTCGAGCTGAGGGCGCTGGAATCTGAGAGGGCAGTAAAAGAGGCGGTGAACAAAGGGGAATATCTGTCTGGCATTGTGCTACCCACGGAACTAATGCAGAAGTTGGTGGCTGGACAGAAACCCACGATCAATCTCTACTTTGGTCCTGATGTTCCCGTGGAAAGCAAGGAAGCCGTTGAGGCTCTCGTTACAGAACTGCTTTACCTGCAGAGCGGAAAACAGGTTGCTTTAAGCATAACCGAACACATTTTAGGTCCGGATCTGGTAGGGAAGCAGATATCCCTTCGAGATCGTATACGGCCTATGTTCGTAGTCTTTCTTGTGATGTTTGAAACGTTTGGCCTCGCGAACTTAATTACTGAGGAGGTTGAGAGAGGTACTATCCGAGCCCTACTGGTAACGCCGATGTCGATCAAGGACTTGTTTGTGGCCAAGGGTATTACAGGTATATGTCTAGCTTTGAGCCAGGGGATATTGTTCATGGCAATTGTCGGTGGCATGAATGCCAGGCCACTGGTAATGCTTGTAGCGTTATTTCTGGGAGCGGTGCTAGCTACAGGAGTTAGTTTTATCGTTGCAACAATGGCAAGAGATTTCATGTCGGTGTTGGGTTGGGGTGTGATTGTGTTTATCATCTTGATAATTCCCTCAATGAGCGTACTGTTTCCGGGTACTGTTTCAGGATGGATCAGGGCGATCCCTTCCTACTATCTGATCGAGACAGTACATCAAGCCACAAACTTTCGGGCCAGCTGGGATCAGGTTGGCAGTAATCTGCTGACATTATTGGGTATTGATTTGGTCCTTATTTGGGTTGGCATCGCGGCACTTAGGAGGAAAGCCAGATGAATCTCAAGCGCGTGGGTATTCTACTAGGCAAAGAGCTCTTACAGGGCCCCAAGAATTTCATCTTAATCTGGATTATCGTTGCACCTGTTCTTATTTCTCTTATTGTCTCACTGGTCTTTGGCACCCTGTTTACAGACAAGCCCAAATTTGGGGTAATGGATGAGGGTAGCTCTAAGCTAGTGACAAGTGCTCAGGAGCTGGATTCAATCATCACCAAGACGTACGATAGCGTTTCTGAGATCAAGCAAGCAGTAGAGAGTGGGAGCGTTGATCTAGGTATAGTTCTTCCAGAGGATCTTGATGAGCGTATCATGCAAGGGAGCCAAGTAAAGGTCACTGCATACATCTGGGGGCAAAGCCTGGCCAAAGAGCGCATTGTCCTAAGAGCAACCTTTGCGAATCTTGCAAGGGAATTAGCCGGCCAAGAGGCCCTTATTGAAATTGAATCTGCCACCTTGGGCGGTGAAGGTAGTATTCCCTGGAACGATCGCTTACTCCCGTTCATCGTGCTCATGGCCGTCTTTATTGGCGGGGTGTTCTTGCCAGCAATCTCGCTGATCGACGAAAAGCAGAAGAAGACGCTTAGGGCGCTGGTGATAACCCCGGCAAGCATTGGTGACGTCTTTACGGCAAAGGGCATTGTCGGCATCATCGTCAGTCTAGCAATGGGCGTTGTGATACTCACCCTAAACCAGGCATTCACTGCGAATCCATTACTCCTGGTTCTAGTGCTGGCACTCGGGGCAGTTATGGCATCAGAGGTGGGCCTGATTTGTGGAGCATTGATAAAGGATGCTACAACCCTGTTCGCTATCTGGAAAGTGGGAGGTAT
>CAZZFH010000513.1:0-1755 GCA_964653295.1 uncultured Candidatus Bathyarchaeia archaeon
TGCCGAGGTAACTCGTCACGCCGAGGCGGTGGAAAAGGGGTTCAAGTTCGTTGAAACGTTCCTTGACGCGGCCCCGGAACACGTCGATCGCTTGGCTCTGGGCAGGAGCGAACACCCCCATATTGTATCGGCGTTTAAGAACCGTGGTAAAATAAACGGCAAGGGCGAGGACGGTGAGCGTGGTCGCCTCGGTCTTCCCTGACTGTCTAGCCATAAGGGCGATAAGCTCGGCGCCGTTCATCTGTAGCTGGGCTTCGATCATGCGGTCGCTGAAAGGGGTCTGGTAGGGGTAGAGGGGGCGCCCGACGGCTATGGCTAACATGTCACGGAGCTTCCTACAGCGCCGCACATGCAGAGGGACATCCTCAAGACGGAGGCTTGGCTGTATCACGGTAGTCAACGATTCTTCTCCAGCAGCTCCTCCTGTTTGAGAGCCCTATCCAGAAGAGCCTCCACGTCATAGGTGCGAACCTCACCCTCTACTCTCTGCTCTATCCTGCTGGGCAGCAACTTGTCGAGCAGCCTTCCACGGTACTTCAGCCTCAGACCTATTTCGGCTATGGTGATGTCGGTAAGCTGCTTGCGGAGGATCTCCTCCAGGTAGTCCTGGGCTTCAATGCTGTTCAGGTCGCCCCAGACGGTGCGCTCGCTGGCCGCGTAGCCCTCGCTCTTCATCATTTCGCTGATGTCGGGGATGGTCATGCCTGAGGTGCTGAGTTCAAGGACACGTCTCACCCGCCTCTTCCGCTGTGCTTTAGATCCTCCCATAACATTTTTCTCCTAAATCGCATATTCTCGCATTTCTTTATATCTTCTCCGCAACCTCACCAGTGTAGGCTTCCCATCGATCGATGATGAGTTGACAGTATTCGGGGACGATCTCCATCATGTAACATGGTCTATCTGTCTGCTCGCAAGCGATTAGGGTGCTACCTGAACCGCCGAATGGATCAAGGACATTCATCTCTGGCATGGTACTGTTGGTGATACCTCTTGCACATATATCAATGGGCATCATTGTAGGGTGTTCTTTGTTTTTAGATGGTTTTGGATGTTTCCATACAGTTGTTTCATTAAATGGTCCATAGAATTTGTGTTTACCATACCAGCCATATATGGCTGTTTGATGTTGTGGTTTATAGTCTATTCTACTGAATACGAAGGTGTTTTTAACCCATTGAATGTTGTTGGGCATTTTATAGTTTAGTGTATTTAAAGCATTTAGTAAATTTCTAATATTTACTCCATTTATCCATATATATAATGAGTTATATTCAGCAAGATGATTCCTAATATTCTTTAGCCAATTTGTTGAAAATTCTTCAAATTTTTCTGGTTCAATGTCTTTGTAGATTCCTCTGCCTTCAGTCCCTTTTCTATCTCTTAATGAGTTGCTCCAATCACCAACATAGACACCATAGGGAGGATCTGTAAATACACAATCTATCTTTACTTTAGAAATTAGAAGATCCATATATTCAGCCTTCGTAGCATCTCCGCAAATTAAAAAGTGGTTACCAAGTCTATACTTGTCTCCGAGTTCTATGTCGGTGACAACCTCATCAAGGGGCGGGATCCTGTAGGAATCCTCTTTAATCTTCCCCTTGAGAGCGTCCTTGATGGCCTTCTCGTTTATCGCCAAGATGCTGATGAGCTCCTTGCGTCTGCCACCCTCTATGAGGCGCCTGTATTCTTGGAGATCCTTATCAGGGTCATGGATCCCACGGAGCTTGTTTGTGATCTGCCGTAGTAGGC
>CAZZFH010000514.1:0-1750 GCA_964653295.1 uncultured Candidatus Bathyarchaeia archaeon
TTTTGTCATTCCAGCGTAGGCTGGAATCCAGTCATTTTGCTAGCAGATCTCATAGATTATACTATGACCTATATGTGCGTAATGTATATCCAAAACCCTGGTTGACTGACAAAAGTGTAAGATGATGGTTTCCATGAGAGTAGAATTATGGTATAACCTCCCGGTAATACAAATGAAAGAAAAACAAGGGAGGTTATACATGAGAATAAAATCACGGCTCTATAATACGATAATCAAAATACTAAGTCAACACAAGAAATGGCTTGATGTTCGACATAAGTTTACGCTGGCTTGGATGGTTGTGGGATTGATTAGATCAGAGAAGATAAGCCCAACTGCTTGGGTACCATATGTTGAGAGTAGAGCCCAATATGCCCAGAGCACCCAGAGACGCTTTCAGAGATGGGTTTATAATGACCGTATCAATGTTGGTGAGTTGTATGATCCATTGATAGAGGGAGCTCTTTCAGAATGGGGAGATAACACACTATATCTGGCTCTTGATACTAGCAGACTCTTTGAGGAATATTGCCTGATTCGGATTTCAGTGATCTTCCGGGGTCGTGCTGTGCCAGTGGTTTGGAAGGTAATAGAGCATAAGAGCAGTACTGTGGCATATGAAGTATACAAAGAGCTTCTGGATGATGCATCCAATCTTCTACCTGCAGGAGTCCGAGTAGTCTTTCTGGCAGACAGGGGATTTGCTGACACGAATCTGATGAGACATGTTAAGGAACTGGGATGGCATTTCCGGATTCGCATCAAATGCAGTTTTCTGGTGTATCAGGAAGGCGCATTTCGCAACGTGGATGAGTTTCCACTTCAGCCAGGAGAGGCAGTGTTTCTGAATCATGTGTGTCTTACATGGCAGAAATATGGTACTGTGCATCTGGCGTTAGGCTGCTCTCCTGATGGTAAAGAGAGATGGTATGTAGCCAGCGATGAACCAGTTGGTATAGAGACTTTCTGTGAGTATGGACTTAGGTTTGACATAGAGGAGAATTTCCTGGATGACAAGTCTAATGGCTTCCAGTTAGAGAGCAGCAAGATAAGATCAGCAGAAGGCTTAGAAAGGCTGTGTATGGTGATAGCAGTAGCCACCCTCTATCTTGTGTCCCAGGGAGTAGAAGTGGTCAGGAAAGGTAAGCGGAGATTGGTGGATTCCCATTGGTTCAGGGGTATGAGTTATCTGAAGATCGGGTGGAGATGGGTAAAGACAGCATTGACCAAGGGATGGAGACTGTGTAGCAAGCTCCGTCTGGTAGGTGGAAGAGACCCGAAACCTGCCATAGCATCCCTCAGAAGTGCCAGGAAGCATCAACCACCAGTTTTTCGAGTCATTTACTTGGGCAATTCACCTTGATAAGCTGACTCTCTGAAGAAAAGGAGAATGGCAAGGCTATCATCAGAGATTGTATACCCTCATTTTATCTACACCCGCTTTCAAGATGTTATAAAGATTGATTCCAGGGCTATTTTGACTGGATATGGTCAACTCTTTGCTGGTTATGTGAATACTGACTGAATTGTGAAGCTGGTTTTCCGCTTGGGATATGGTATACTCGATACTCAACTTCGAGATTTGTCCATCAACCAGGAAGTTCATCTAAGTTTTTTCCGATATTCGGTAATCTGTCTCTGATCTCCTTAACAGTCATTTATCGAAAATGTCACCAAGCTTAGGCGGAAGCCTCGGAACGATTTTTGCAAAAAGTTTGAGATAATCATGTACTAGCGGCGTCTCTTTGAT
>CAZZFH010000515.1:0-1747 GCA_964653295.1 uncultured Candidatus Bathyarchaeia archaeon
AAGAGTTACCATTTTGTTCAAGAATACCACTAATCATGTTAGTAGGAATCTTCCCGTTGATACGAAGACCAATTTCTAAAACTACCAAACAGAGCAGAATCGTCAAAACAATAATAACCAGCTTTTTCAGAATTGTCCTTATTGGCATTTTAAAGCTCATAACCCACAATAATATCTTATAAATTAGTAAATCTTCGACCCCTTGTCTTTGCTAAAGAAATTAGAAATTAACATAAATAAATTGAGGAATTTCTGTTGAGCTATCACTCACAACCCGATCTAAAACAAAAACAATAATCCAGAAAAGTTCAAATGTAATCAAAATCAATTTGCGATTCCGATTAATATAATTTTTTATTCTTATAATCATGCCTGTCCTTTCATTTACGCTGGAATAAATAAATATTGTTGGGTTTCGACTTTTCTCTTGAATATAATGTCGTCGAATGTAATCAGCTTAATTAGGCCACCTTGTGATCATGCTTAAACAGGTGGTGTGCTGCCGCGATGCTTGGCTACAGGCGGCTATGACTCACCCGCCTCAGCGAGTCTTTGATGTAACGCTGAGGTAGGCAGGTGCGACTAGGAAAGTCTTGTTGCGTAAAGCCGACTGCCGTCAGAGACGCGAACGTCGAAACGCTGTCTGCGCAAAAGTTTTTCGAGATATTCTGCATTTCGGTCTGAAATAGCGTGGGTTTCCATGGAGATACGGTCTATCTGCCGGATTCTTGATGTTGCGTTTTCAAGAATCTCGTATTCTGCTCCCTCGCAATCCATCTTCAAGTAGTCTATCTTGGTCAGAGAAAACCGCTGAAACACGTCCTCTAGGGTGCAACATTCGACTTGGACGCTATGTTCCGATGAACCTAAAACAAGGCTATGGGATCCTGAATCATCAGAGTCAAGCCTCAGGGTTCGTGTTCCACGATTCCCGGCAACCGCCTGATTCACGAAGGTGACCATATTAAGTTGGTTTTGCACTACATTCCTGGTTAACATCTTATAATTCTGGGAGAAAGGTTCGAAACAAATAACTCGCGACGCGCCGCAGACTCTTGCCGCGTAGACGGAGAACGCTCCTATGTTGGCACCGATATCAACAACTATATCACCAGGATTGACACGATACCCGAAGTAGTCATACTTTCGAAAGGCCCAGATCTCGTCGATCATGTGAAAATCCGATCTATTATGGCGGGTATACAAGCTGACACCACACCGCATCCGATAACAATCACTCAGCCCATCGTTGATTCCGCTGAAATATTCACGAAACCACTTCGGCCAGTCACGACAGATCTGGATAATTCGCAGACCGCCGTAGATTTTGTGCAATATACGTAGGCGTTTTTTCATATTGAAGACCTCCAAATAGTATATTTGTTCCAGAAATTTTATGCTTCAAATGTCATTAAGTTCACCTCAACACCGATAGACCAGAATCAGCGGCGACTGGTAAACTGTGGGTTTTCAATCGCGGTTAGTCGATGAAGGCCGGTTTTGGCGACCGCATGGTTGGCTTGGGGCCGATCCCGGTAGCCCACCGCAAGATTTCGGTGACCATCCGTGCCTTAGCCTCCCAAGTGAGGTGCTCGCGCGCATATGCCACTCCTCGCCGACGTAATGTTTCAAGATGGCTCCGGTCCGAAGCTAAATGCTTCAAAACGAACTCGATCTGCGTGGCCATTTAGGTTTCGTCGGTTAGGGGAATCCTGTCTCCGATGTCGTCTGTAACGATGTCACCCGG
>CAZZFH010000516.1:0-1737 GCA_964653295.1 uncultured Candidatus Bathyarchaeia archaeon
GGGGGTGTTTTGGGGTTGCTAAGGCGTGGATCGACGACTTGGCATTTCCCTTATAATTGGTTACTTATTATAAGCGTTTTGGGGGCGTCTGTTTAGTTATTTATAGCTGTTATTTACTATTTTTTTGTGCTGTGCCGCTGTTAGTTACCTGGTAGTGAGGATAAAAATATGGCTTCTCCCCTTTTGTCTTAAGTAGTGTGATATCTCGAAAAATTGGTATATATTCCTTGTTACATGGAAAAGGTAAAAATCTCAACGAGTTTATGAGTAAAAGTTAACTCATAAAGCTTTGAAGTTTAATTTAATTTAGCTGGCTGCTCAAAATTAAGTAAATTTTATAGGGGCTATAGAAAGAGTTATTTTTAGAGGAAGATACATAGTTGAAGATTCAAAGATATTTTAAATTAGGCCTGCTGTTAATCGGGTTAATTATCTGCTATGGGAACCTCAGTGGTATCCAATCATATCAGGGAGAAACTGGACACGCCGTTATGGGGACCCCTTCTCTCATTGCTTTCTGGATGCCTTCCTCTTATCAAGTATTACAGGTTCCAGACTACATGCTCCTCTATCTTGTTCTTGGAGCGATCTTATCCACTTCGGGATTCATGATGTTACTCTATTCGGCCAGAAAATTGATGACGCTCGCCCTACTGATATTCTTCTCTCCGACAGCCTCCCAGACCTGCCGAGAGTTCAACCCTTCCTCGCTACTCCAAAGAGTGCGCAGCGCCTTTACCTGGTAATCCTTAAAGAACATGAGCAGACCATCCTGCGATAGATCCATTGTCAGTTTCATAGCCAAACCAACCCTTAACATGCTAATAAAGTTTTAACTAATGCTCGCATGTATGTGAACTGCGTGCGCAGAGCCTCCGATAATATCTTAACCAAGATTTTTGTCGCTATATTCCTTCGTTTATTCTGCGGGAAATTCAATATCGTTGTTATATGAGGGGTTTTATAGTTCTAATATGAAAAGATATATCCGTGATGGCTCTTTCTTTTATTGATGAATAAAACTCAGAGATTTATTATCTATATATCAGTATTGATACTAGTCTCTGCAGTAGGCATTATTCTCATACAACAATCAACCAGACCAACTATACATTCTGAAGGAATAGACCTAATTTTCATTTATGGGGTTCGAGGAAATCGCCATAATCCAGTTAACAGGTTAGACACGTTTAATAACACTTTCACAAAGGACATGGTAAGAGATCCATCGATAACATTTGAACTGGAGATCAGCGATGAAGATCTGACACATATGGTTGAAAAGATGGATGAGATCGGTTTTTACAACTATCCTTCACAGTATACACCAAAGGTGGCTCACGGGGGTGTTACGCCATATATTACTTATGAGTTGCAGGTTTACAGGTATGGAGTATTGGTTAAATCTGTTCGTATGGATACTGATATTTGGTCAGAGGACGATGAGACAAGGAATCTTCGTTCTTTATTTGGTTTAATCATTAAGGTTATTGAGAACTCTGAGGCTTTCAAAAATAGCCCCAAACCGACGTCTGGTTACGCTTAATGCGCGCGCGGTTCTGGGTCTATGATGAAGACAATAAACTTTTATAAAATGAGAAAGCACACTGAAATCTTCCACCTTTTACATGGAATAAGTAATTTCCTTACTCTCATCATTTTAATAACAGCCGTTTGAGTGTATGCATACTATCGACGATGTAGTCGGGGTGCACCTCCATAAGCTGCTCCCGGCTG
>CAZZFH010000517.1:0-1736 GCA_964653295.1 uncultured Candidatus Bathyarchaeia archaeon
GGTGAATGTATCAAGAAAAATAGTGCTTCACTTTCCGCCTCATGCGACGGGACAGACTGTTGTCTACCGGCTGGCCAAAGACTTTAACCTTAAATTCAATATCTTGAAGGCGTCTATCACGCCAGGAGAAGAAGGCCTACTGATCATGGAACTAAGCGGAGAGCAGGTAGACTATGATCGAGGAATTCAATATCTCACTGAGGTAGGAGTCAAGATACAATCACTGAGCCAGGATGTAATCCGAGATGAAGCCAGGTGTACCCATTGTGGAGCTTGTGTCACTATATGCCCCAGTGGGTCTTTTTCAGTAGACCCGGAGAGTAAAAAAGTACTTTTCAACCAGGAAAAATGTATTGTCTGTGGCCTGTGCGTAAAAGCATGCCCCCCACGAGCCATGCGATTATATTTTTAGATGCATGTATGAACGACGATTCTATCGCCGATGGGTTGCGAACAAAGATCTGTTTCCCTGTCATGTTACCGTAAAGCAAACCGATTTATACATTCTGGCTCGAGGTGATATCAGGGATAAGGCCATTAAGTCTACACTGAAGCACCGTGCCTCCATTGAGAAATACATACAAAAAAATCCTCTTTTCTTGACGACGCTTAAGCCCTATCCTGCAGATGACCAGGCACCTATTATAATTAAGGAGATGATAAAAGCCTCAACTACGGTAGATGTTGGACCTATGGCATCAGTAGCTGGAGCTATCGCTGAAGCTATCGGCAAAGACTTACTTTCCTTTTCATCAGATATTATTATTGAAAATGGAGGAGATGACTTTCTCCGAACAACAAAAAAACGCCTGGTAGGTATTTATGCTGGAGAATCTCCTTTAAGTGGCAGAATTGCCCTAGAGATTAAACCCCAGGAAACACCGCTTGGGATATGTACCTCATCAGCAACTATAGGTCATTCACTTAGTCTTGGCAGTGCTGATGCTGTTGTGGTTCTCTCTCATTCGACTTCTTTTGCAGATGCCGCCGCGACCGCCATCTGTAATACAATTCACGCGCCAGAAGATATTCCGAAAGCAATTAATCGCGCTCAAGGGATGAGCAATCTTTATGGAATAGTTATAATCAAGGGAGACCAGATAGGCTTCTGGGGAAAAATAAAAATTCATAGTATATGAATTATTCAGGTTGAATTATTTCTATAAGACTCATTTCATTCTATTGAGTAGCTGCTTTCTATTGGTGAAAAAAGAAATATAGATTTTTATAAATAACCATTTGCAATTTTTCATATATATGTTAATATCCTGCATGTCCCAAGTAACCAAGTTTAAGCGGGTGACCATGTAAGCGAAGGCTGAAAGGTACGAAGTAAAAGTGAGGCTACTTGGGATGTTTTTTGCAACAAAGCTATACACCTTTAAATTATGCTGTATAATTTTTAAGACCGTTTGTCGCTTGCTACCGTTTTAGATATACTGTCATCACGCCAGTGTAGCTCAGTGGTAGAGCAGCGGTTTTGTAATCTCGAGTCCTAAGTACCTTTTCATCGTGTTTCATATCGTCTGGTACAGTCCTGTAAACTCCAAAACCTCGATTGGTGTGGTTGGTTGTAACCTGGTGTTGTGGGACATCAACGTCAAAACCAACGTCAAGAAATAAGTGAAAAGTTTAACACTAAATTGCTTCTATCTCGTGAAGATCATAAGGTGTACAATCTTGATTGTCGTTTCTCAGGTTAATTTACCACCCATTATCAAGTTAATGTTCCACTC
>CAZZFH010000518.1:0-1733 GCA_964653295.1 uncultured Candidatus Bathyarchaeia archaeon
GTTGGCGATACTCAACTGCACATTCCTGTCAACGTCCTCAAGGCTTGTCAAGAGGTTCTCATAACCTTCCTCTATCTCCCCTGTGCTCAGGTCTCTGTATCCTAGTGTGGTTCTCATAGCTTCCTCTGTGGTCCCATCTGAGCCTGAGTAAGCCATGGTCAACGCGGTGCTGATGCTGAGAGGCGATATGAATACGTTTGAATCGATGGAGTCCTCGCATAGTACATCGAAAAGTTCTAACGCGAATCTGGTGTTGGATGCTACTATCTCTGGGTTTACCTCTGCTGCTAGTTCATCTGATTGGGCGTATCCTCTAGCTAATAGGTAATCTTGCGTGTAATTATACCCGAAATATCCTGCTGCTATTACTACTATTGTGCCTAATATGATTAGGAGCTGCCTTTTTTTCATAATTTATTGTATATTATGATTGGTTAATAAACAATTCATCTCATCCTATGCCCAGATATTATTAATCGTTAGACGTGAAATCATCCCCTCTTTTTCAGTCAATATTTAAATCACCTATTGACTGTATGGTGTAGGTTAGTGAGACCTATGAAACCAACAGAAGTAGCACAGATGCTACATGAAAACGAACGCAAAGTACTCCACGCACTAAGCGACGAGGGTACAGCAACCACCGAACAACTAGCCCAACAGACAGGGCTAGGAAAGGACGCTGTCGAGAAGGCGTCAGATTGGGCGGCCACCAAGGGCGTCGTATTGTTTAATGAAGAGGTCTCACAGTTTTTTGCCATCACCGACGAGGGAGACGTCTACTCGGAAAACGGTCTGCCGGAGAAGAACCTATTGAGTCTCTTAAAGACGGGTCCAAAAGCGATCGGAGAGCTACAGAAGAGCTTTGAAGGGGTGAACATCGCTTTGGCTTGGGTTAGAAGAAACGGCTGGGCTGACATAGAGAAGGGTGTACTTTCCATATCTGAGAAAGGAAAATCCATTGGGGAGACCCCTGAAGAGCAGGTAATCAAGAAGCTGATAAGTGGCAAGGTAAACGCAAAAGAGTTCAGTGAATCCGAGAAAGACACGATTGAACAATTAATCAAGCGGAAGCTGGTGTCTCAAACCGAGACAGTCACCAGATACGTAGCTATCACTGACTTCGGAAAACTGGTTCTTCCAGAGTTGGGCAACATTGAGTCGGAGCGAATAATCACACAGCTAACACCCGAGATGCTGCTAACAGGAAACTGGAAAGGCGCAAGGTTCCAGACCTATGATGTTACACTACCAGTACCAGGCACCCAGCCTGGTAAACGTCACTTCATTAGCCAAGTAATAGACTTTATCAGGCGTTTCTGGGTCGAACTAGGGTTCAAAGAAATGAAGGGAGAATACCTTGAGCTCAACTTCTGGAACTTTGACGCACTCTACCAGCCTCAAGACCATCCAGCACGAGACCTAGCGGACACATTCTACATGAAGACGCCCTACAAGGGGCACCTGCCAGACCATGAGATGGTGGAACGAGTAAGGCTGACACATGAGAACGGATGGACCACAGGCAGCAAGGGATGGCAATACGAGTGGGACCCAGAGTATGCAGCGAGAACAGTTCTCAGAACCCACACAACCAGCCTCAGCGTCAACCAGATCGCCAAACTCACCCCCGAGGATCTACCGGGCAAGTTCTTCAGCGTGGGCAGAGTCTTCCGGAACGAGACCATCGACTGGAACCACCTCGCCGAGTTCTACCAGACGGATGGTATTGT
>CAZZFH010000519.1:0-1733 GCA_964653295.1 uncultured Candidatus Bathyarchaeia archaeon
TACTTCAGCCAGATGCTCATGTTCGCCCAACCGGCGTTTTCCGGACCCATGGTTGTAGAGATGTGGGCACATCTGGACACGACCGGGGATCCTGTTCGTGCTGCTCAAAAAGCACAGGAGTTGGTGAGAAGGTTGGTCCAAGTAAATGCTGGTGATTGAATTGGAATGAGTTAAGAGAGTGATGCTGTGAAAAAATCAGATTGTTCCTCAACGGCATTTGTAGTAAGAGCATGAGAATAAGATGATACTGCTTCTACGGAAAGGTCCTTATTATCTGCGAACATACGACCAAATAAAATTATAGACGAACCCAAGCGATTTTTAGCCTCTTTTACAAGATCCTTAAATTTAGGTACATCACTATTATTTGAAAGTGCCTCATATATTTTTTCTGAAATTACCTTAAGTTCATTTTCAGAAAAGAAAGCCATAGTAGAAATATCAAGGTTACCCTCATCATCTAGTTTAGGGTCACCCTTCTTAATATTCTTCTTAGTATTATCCTTAGCATGAACAATATCCAAACATACTGCTGTGGCCTTTACTGCGGATTCTTTTACAATTCCTTTTTCAACCAGATTGTTAACAACGGTATTCGCGTATTTACGGGTACGCATAGAATAATCCTCAAGTTCCTTCTCTACAGCTATTCTAATAGGCCTCTTAAGATTTTGTGAGGAACGACGACCTCTCAGGTAGCCTCCAACCTCAGCATTCTTAGCCTGACCATATTCATCACGGTTGACACAACCTACTGATTGATTGTTAAGCTGGTGTACTACAATAAATTTATTCATGATAACTCCTTTTTGATCTCCAGTGGTTACTATCGTGTTGCTGCCATCGCGGTAGGACTAGCAGTTACCCACCAACCCCGCACACATCCCGCCACCGCGCTTCTTACCAGCCAAGTCAGCCAGGGAAGCTAAATCGGGTTGATGCCCATGACAAGGGCCGCTGTACTCAGGAACCGATTGACACCGAAAACCTCATCAGTATCTGGTGTCCTGTAAAGTATTTCCTGAACCGCGCTAGAGAAACACAACGAGCTGTATATGGTATTGGGTAACAGATGCGTAGACTGTTTATTCTGGGTTCGTCTACACTCTCTTCAAAGTATGCAAGCGAGAGTCGCACCGGAGGTTCAGGCTATTGCTAACGCCGGTTTTCACTTATCATCAAAGTATAGTGACCCCCAAAAACTGGACCACATGCTAAGTGAGAGTAAAGTACAAATTCAAGAGCATGTGGAGGATACAATGAACGTAAAACGCCGACGACATAGTGCAGAATACAAGTTCAAAGTGGCCTTGGAAGCCGCCAAAGGCGACAAGACCCTGAGCCAGCTGGCTGAGCAGTACCAGCTACATCCCGGCCAAATCAGTGAATGGAAACGCCAATTGTTGGACGATGGCACCAGTGTGTTTCAAACCAGCAGACCTCCAGAAAGGTGGGATTGTCCACGGCGCTGGTGTTCGCCGATAGGAGCACGATGGCGGCTATCAGGGAGCCGGATCCAGAATCACCTGGATCTCAGTCTCGCTCGTGGCTTCATACTCGAATATTTTATCGCAGGTTGGCCTCCAATCATATCCAATCTCAGAAAAAATCCAGACGCAAGGGCAAAGGTCATACTCTGACGCACACTCATGGGTGTCACAGTGATTGTGTTCTGAGCCGGTTACATGACCCACGGCTTCACCCGCCTGCAGTTTAAAGATTCTCTTTCCGTC
>CAZZFH010000520.1:0-1732 GCA_964653295.1 uncultured Candidatus Bathyarchaeia archaeon
ACCTGTGATTGAGGGTAGGCTTGATGATATGTGGATGACGGACCTTGTGCCCTTCAGGGCAGCCTGTGAGGCTGGGGTTGCAGCTATTTTGATTACTCATGTGCAGTTCAAGGACATCGAGCCAACCTACCCCAGTACAATGAGTAAACGTATCATTGGAGACCTTCTCAGGGACAGGATGGGTTACCGTGGGTTGGTTACCACGGACTGCATGGAGATGAAAGCAGTCACCCTCAAGTATGGACCCGGTGAATCCGCGGTCTTGGCTGCCCTCGCAGGGGCAAACACATTGCTCTTCAGCCATACCCGTGAGTATCAGGAAGAGGTCTATGATGCATTGTTATCTGCTGCTCGTTCTGGGCGATTACCAATCGAGCAGATCAATTACAGTGTCGAACGAATCCAAGAATTGAAGAAACGGTATCCTGCATATCCGAAACCTGATCTTGGTGTGATAAGAAGCCCTGAGCACCTAGAAGTAGCTCTTGGAGCAGCAAAAAAATCGATAATACTGCGTAAAACTGGTATCCTGCTTCCCTTGAAGCCCAGTCAGCGGGTTGCGATGATAGAGTTTGCTTCCCACATCGAAAAAGAGGCGCTTCAACCCGGCTCAGAGACCATATTTGCTGGGATTTTAAGGACGAGACTGCCTTTGCTTGAATCCACTTGGCTTGACCCCGTAATGCCAACCTCTGAGCAGATTGATGTGGCTGAAACGATCATAGCTGAATCAGAGATAATCCTCCTAGCTACACGTAACGCCCACATCAGCCCAATACAGAGAACCGTTGCTGAGAAACTGATCAATAAGAAAACGGCTCTCGTCTGTCTAAGAAACCCATACGATGCTGGGGTATTACAAGCAGAGACAATCTTGCTTACTCTCGGCGACTCTTATCCATCAATGCAGGCAGCCTCAATGGCTCTGCTAGGTGAGCTATCTTCGAATGCCAAACTACATGTTCCCCTTACAATGGAGTCCTAGATGAGCCTAGATTTTATCCATCCCTAATCCAATGATAGGTTGATGAGGATCGCAGTCATCGCTGATGATCTAACAGGAGCCTTGGACACAGGAGTCCAGTTTACCCAGTGGGGGTACAGTACCCAGCTTGTTGACTCCCCCGAAGAGGGCACCGCAGAAGTAATAATCATCAACACAGACACCAGAAACAAGTCACCAGAGGACGCATACAGGACAACATACGCGGTAGCCATGAAGATAGACGCTGACCTTGTCTACAAGAAAACTGATAGCACCTTGAGGGGCAACCCGGGTCCAGAGCTTCAAGCCATCCTCGATGCCTTGGGCGAAGATAAGGCAGTGTCCACGCCTACTTATCCACCGACTGGGCGCAGGGTCAAGGCTGGGCATCTGTATGTCTATGATAAGCCTATCACCGAGACAGAGTACATCGCAGAGTACAGACATAGAACCAGCTTCATCCCAGACATACTCGAGACCGAGACCCCGGTACACATCATTGCTAACCCTTGTGATGCCCTAGCCGAGGGTATAAACATATTTGACAGCGAGACCGAGAGCGATCTCAACAAAATCACAATACATCAAACCCGGGTGATGGCGGGTTCAGCCGGGTTAGCAGACGCAGTATGTCAACGCCTCAGAAACCCACCCCCAGTACTGTCTATCGTCGGGAGTATGCGAGCCGAGACCAGAACCCAGATCACACTCCTCAGGGACCGACTTGGAACAGAGTTGATCCCCCTC
>CAZZFH010000521.1:0-1719 GCA_964653295.1 uncultured Candidatus Bathyarchaeia archaeon
TAACCAACTACAGAAAGGTTTTGCTGCCTCGGGCCCTACACAACCCGCTATCATCAGAGGAATCATCTGGTACATAGCAGAATCGTCTGATAACCTAGATGCCCCTCGTAGTAGACTCATCGCTGGTGTCCAGGCTCGAGGAGATGGAGTGTTAACCCCCTCCACATACTTGACAGGTTCTTTATGGATCATCTCCTGGTTATTCAGGAAATATGACTTGGCCGCTGGGTATGGTTTGCACATGTGAGTGATCGCCACCTTAGGATCATGCTCCACATGAAATACAACCCCATTATTAGCAACCGTCATATCGATAGCCTGGTTAGCGTATCGATCCCGCTTGTTGGGATTTCCCGTTAAAATTACCATAAGGGGGGGAAGCAATCTATCACCTATCCTTCTATCAATCATGGCCTTGATGGCATTATTGCCTTGGACATCAAGGCACTTATTGAAGTCCTGTATCATGACAATCATGAGATCTGCTGGATGGGTAGGCGAAAATACCAACTCCTCATAAAACGAGTTGAGGACATATCCCAATTTTACCGGCACAGATTTTAATGCCAAATTGGAATAAAAATTCCTCTTAACCTCATTATCTGCTTTTTCGGCCACTTGCAGATAGTGTTCAGCAACAGGTCCTATTTCAGACGTGTAGCTGATTGATGGCATTAGTAAAGTTGTGGGGTCGAATGTCGCCCCATGAAATTCAGTAAATGCACATCTGTATGTCTCCCCAGCATGCTTTATGGGGTATAATCCTGTCTGAACAGTGCGCATTTTCAAAAAGTCTAGCACTAGTTGTCTGGTAGCTGCCGTCTTACCAATACCCGATTTGCCAAGTATCACCATGTTATGTGGCACATACTGTACTGGATTTCCAGTTTTTCTGGATTCTGCTACTTGATCTAGCAAACAAGTCATGCTAAGAGTAAAGATCGGCCCCAAGTTTGCTATTGTGCAAGGCCGGTCTATCGAAGATATTTCCATCTTACTCACGTTTCTCCTCCATTTCTAACCTAAGAGATATCACATTTTTTTGCTCAGGGATCAACCCCCCCAGACATTCTTCTGCTACACTGCACCATCTACATCCCATACTGGATGATCCTCTTGGCGGGAGGGTATTAGTTTTAAGGGAATGAACGACTCTTTGTACTGTTTCCATGAAGAACTCATAAATTTTACGTAAGTATGCATAGTCCATATACATACCAACTGGATATAGCTGGGGCACTTTGGTCTTTACCAAAAATGCAAGGATCACATAACAGTCCATGTCCTTAGGAGAGATGTTGTTAGTGATACAATGCAAATATCGGTAGAGGCCCTGCTGGATGTAGTAATTGACATGACCATAGTTTAAATCTATGATCTTTTGTCCGATGGTCTTCCAATCCACAATTAGCTTGCCGTCCGAAGTGGCCGCATCCAATTTGCCAGACAATTTGACGGGAATTCCCTGATAGCGGAACTTAATTGAGTATTGTTTTTCAAATACCTCTAATTTTGGGCCAAACATATTAGGATGGATGGCTTCTAATATAGTGGTATCCGTTGATGTTTGACATGCTATTTTGGGAGATAACAGTTCTATGAAACTTTCATTCCCTCTTACTGTGGACATTAACCGTAAAAGTCCATTATCAGAGGTCTCAGTTTCCATGTATTCTTTAGTGGCTGGGTGAAACTGCTGGATTATATTACCATCAAACA
>CAZZFH010000522.1:0-1718 GCA_964653295.1 uncultured Candidatus Bathyarchaeia archaeon
GGATTCGAGTTCATCCACTATCCCGTCTGCCCATCCGTCACCCCTTTGAATAATAAGGGTTGATGTGACATTGAAATCAGTCAGTATCCCCAGAATAGGGTCTACCTGTTTTAAATCGGTTGGGCATAACCTGAACGCAGTATCAGGCATAGCCATAAGTGGAGAAGTGGAGCTGATGCTCACGAGAGTCATATTATTTTCTTTTGCGGTTTTTCTGGCACTGCACAGAAAGCTGCTCCAAGCATACCCACCAACAAGTTTTACGCCATTCTCAGCAAATTCACCAGTGAAATCATGGGCGTTCTGGGCTTGGCCATTAGCGCATTTTACGTCAAAATGGAACCGCCAAAGAATATTGTTGTCCTCACAGTATTCATTGATATCATTCTCGGCTAATTTTATCAGAAACTCATCTTCTGGAAGAACATTGTGAGTGGTAGCAATGTAGCCCAAGGTCACATTATAGTCTGGTCTCTCCATAGTAACTTCGGTAACCTCATCAACGGGAATCGATCTAAGACCGATTATGCCCAATATCGCGACTACAATAAAGATAACGATAAACCTTGCATTCATTCTCATCAGTTAGTAGGTTTTTCGAGTTAGTTTTATCCTTTTTTGAAAAAAAATTCTTTACAAACCCTCAGAGAGACTCCTCTATCTCTAATAAAAGAGAATGAAGCTCCCTTATCAGATACCTTTTCTCAACAGTCAGGGTCATATAACCGGGATCACCTACAACAATGACCTCTGAGAGCTCATCCTCAAAGTATTCCAACCTCTCAGCATACTGCAGATACTGCTCATCGCCACCATACTCGTATAGGTCCTCAAGATTCAACCTAATATTGACAATCTTCAATAGCAACCCAGCCCAATGCTCACGGGGTATCTCCCAGTCCTCAAAGACCTCATAAACGATATCAAGGGCTTGAAGAGACAAGGCATAGGTCTCTGCTTTCTGCTCCTCGACACGAACCTCAGAAATAAAACTCTGAGGCGTAAAGATGATGGCGCCAGCGATAACAACAATCAATAATATGACCACGAGATAGGAGGCTTGCTTGAATGGGTTATCATCAGATTCTTTGGATATTTTCTCACCTGTGAGAAACTCGTAAGCCTTCTCTCCCTCCCAGTTTAGATAGTAGTTTCCTTCTTCATCCTTTTCCAGAAGCTCTACTAGGTTTCTGAGGTGATATGCGAGGTGACCGGACTCAATCTTTAGGTTCTGGAGTAGCTGGGAATATGTTTGGGGGTCATCAGCCAGTAACTGGACTATCCTCCTCCTGATAGGATGGTCCAAAGCCTTGTACCGTTTATCCCTTTGGCTGCTCATTGATACAAGTATTGATGAGTGGTGTTTAGATTTTTTCTAAGAATAAAGCCGCCTCAGCGATAGAAGCAAATTTAGAGAGTATAATGAAGTCTACTTCTCCCGGGTAACCACCTGATAACCACTCAAAGCCAACGCCTTGCTGCAGATAACCATCTCATCGATCCTCACATGCTTCTCCACATCATCAGGATACCCCCTTGGACCATACAGACAGCACTCTATCCCTGCTTGGGCTAGGTGCGCCGTATCATTACCACAATAACTACGCGGGATCACTGCACCAACCTTCATTGGGTACTCACCTGTTACTGCTTTGTGGTTCTCTTTGAGTATCTGGACTACCTCTGCGTTTGGATCTACCCCCATGGGAGGCATCACT
>CAZZFH010000523.1:0-1701 GCA_964653295.1 uncultured Candidatus Bathyarchaeia archaeon
CCCTTATTGATCTCCTAACAATTTCACGCGCTGATTCCACAGCTAATTCCCTTAGCTCCCAATCCTTCGACTGCTCATATTCCTTTCCGGCAAGCATCCCAATCAACTTCTGTACTGTCTTCTGTTTGGGGGCACTACCATGAACTATCCGAGAGCGAAGTTCATACATTGTCCTAACAGAATTATATATACTAACCGTACCACTAGATTGCGATGTTCTCAGGTCTTCCCCTAACAACCAAGAACATCGTAAAGCTATCCTATGGTTAATTTCCTGGGAATCAGAGGGGCTAAAAAGCGCTTCGAGTGCAATTGTTAGGTCCAACATATTCTCAAACCAATTATGGACATCATATGAACTGAAGAACCTACTTTTAGCAATGTCCATTGCGCTCACCTTGCTTTGGAGGTTAAGAGGTTTTGCATACTCAGTGTTCATAAGTTCTTGCCAAACAGACCTTATATTGCGACGGTCACCTCTGTTTATGCTTGTCTCCTTCTCATAGAGACTCATGAAACTGTCTCGAACCACGTATCCAAATGGGTCAAAAAGAGGGAAGTAGCTCAATTGAAATAAGGCATGGTGATGTAAGCAGGGAGCTCCAGGTTTGATGAGCCTAATAGCTGCGAGAATGGCCAAAGTGCGCCCGATTTGGTTGAGCTTATTTATTGGCTTGCTCCAGGGCTGAAAATCAATCTTATCAAGTCTCATAGTAGTAACAACGAGAGTAACTTTTTCCGTTGGAAAAGGACCATCCCATTCATCCCGAAGAAATTCTCCGGCATTAAAATGTTTATCATGCTTCGGCACCAAAGACTCAAGCCAGCCCCATGGTGATAATCGAGGAATAGGCATCAGAGTTGTATACTTATCAAGCCTAAGTTCTTTGTCATCTAGTACCAGTCCATCAATTGTATCCACGGCTCTCCACACTGCTGTATCAGTATAGAGTTCCTTCACAAATCTGCTGAACCATTTATTGAATATTGCTCTGCGTACTGAAGTTCCATCCGTTTCGGTAAGTATGTTTATCAGAAGACGCCTCCAGTAATCTTCTAAAATGTACTCGTCTCTCTGGTCACGAACGTACATCGATTTTATTTTCTCTTGAGACGCTAGGAAATCAATTAAATCTTTTACCTCTTTGATGCCTTTTAGATCATCATAATAGAAATCATGCCCCATTCGAAGTAGGCGGGCTCTCGGAGGACGTGGCCAAGATCCGACCTCACAAAGTATCTTTATCGCTGGATCAATTGACGCTAAAGCTAGCTTGTGTAATTCTGATGACTTCAATGACGGGATCCACTCTCCTCTGATGTTCTAGGTGATTCCGAATCAGCCCAGCCATTCGCTACAAATAATTACCGGAACCGGCTGTTCTTCTACTTGGAAACCTCTGCGGTCTATCCAATCTCGCATGTTGTGCTGGTAATAGAGTTCACCCAGACTCTTCAAAAGTGATTGTCCTGTTATCCCATTGCGACGGAGCCGGTTTAGCTCTTGAGCCAAAGCTCTGGTCATCGTTCCACGGAATGCGGTTTCAAGGATGTTTATCTGGGCTTTTATGTCTTCGTCCTCGGTTGCATTAAACAGAACGCGCAACTCTCTCAGCACATAACGCTGCCCTTGAGTTAAGGAAGGCGTGTATTCACGCTCGGCTTGGCGATGTTTAACTTCCTCAGCAAACTGGCGTTTTA
>CAZZFH010000524.1:0-1699 GCA_964653295.1 uncultured Candidatus Bathyarchaeia archaeon
GTAGGCTGAGTACTGGAATCCTATCCTGTAGTATGGTGGGTAGTTGCTGAGTAGTGAGATGGCGAACCATGGTATGGTGGGTATCAGGTGAAGGGGATACTGGGATGCCACAATGAGGTAGGGTGTGAATAAGGATAGGAGATACCCTATCTTGCTATACCACTCAAAATTTAGCGCCTCCAATACCTTTCCCGGATGTGTCAAAGCATACAAGGGTATCTTTAGTGGGTCATCCACCCCGAGGACAGCGTAGTGTTGCCCGGCTTTGAGGTGGGATGGGATATCTGGGTTGAAGTGGTGGATCATGTTTGCTGAGAGTATTTTCCACGCTATAATCGATATTACGAACATTAGGATGATGATGGCTTTTTGTCGTGGTGTTTCTCTTGTGGATTCTTTCATTATAATTATCAGTAGAAACACCAAGTATGCAGCCATAAGGTAGAATACTTGTTCTTGGACAGCGAGGGCGATATTCATCGCGAGAAGTAGCATATTCCATTTTCTGGATAGAGTATAGTAAATGACGTATCCTAGGGTTAGTGGGAGGAAGGCTTGTACATGAAAATCATAGCAGTTTACTCCGTGGAGTGCTGGGTTAAGAAGATACAAGCTGGCTAGGAGGCAGCTTGTCTGTTTGCTGTGAAACAGTTGAGCGGTTTTGTATACTGGTATGGCTGAGAGACCGATAATCAGAGACTGGGCAAAGAGAAGCGTCCCCGCGCTTTGATACAGGTAATACAATGGGATGATGGTGAATAGGATTGGGCTGAAGTGGATGCCAAAGAAGCTCCCAGATTCACTGAGATGCAACTCACAAGTATAATAGAAGATTTTATCCAGATTTACGGTGGTCCAGAATCCTTGATCAAAGATTCCAAGGTCCCACGCGTACGTGGTGAATGTATTGTGCTTTGAAAGAGTGAACCACGAGAAGGAAACCGTATAAACAATTATAGATAACGCAATTATCAATTCATACTGGATTTCTCTAGTTTTTTCCCAGAAACTCATCTATTTTTCATCGATTTGAAATCGATTTAAGAATACTGTAACCGATGAAATGCGTAAAAACGATTTGATTTTCAATGATACACTGAGTTTAAACCCAGTTTAAGGTTAAATCTTATGCTTATAGATTAAAAAAAGGAAAAAAGGAAGAATTAAGGCTTCTTCACCGAAAGACTCGTAAGTATTAAATATTTAACGAAAAGAAATAAGGAAATAGAAGGTAATAGGATGTCTAATGAAATAAAGACGGCCCCTATGCACAAATTATTGAAGCGAGCGGGCGCTGATCGCGTTAGTGAGGAGAGCGCGAACGCGTTGGGAAAAGCCCTTGAGAATATTGGTATTAGGATTGCTCATGAGGCTATTGATTATGCTCATCATGCGGGTCGTAAAACCGTGAAGGCAAGGGACATCGAGATAGCCGCGAAAAAGGTTCTTGAACGATAGTATCTCTTTGTTTTTCAAAATCATCTATGTTATGCAGTCATGTTAGGTTACCGATAATAACATATATCTTGAACCCTCGACTGTTCTAGGCATAAGATGCAGCAGTATAAATGCGACGTACTAGTTGTCGGAGCGGGGCCCGCGGGAAGCATGGCCGCCAAAGTGGCAGCTGAGAAAGGCGTCGAAGTCATAATTATTGAGGAGCATAAGACACCTGGAACCCCAGTCTACTGCGCAGAAG
>CAZZFH010000525.1:0-1699 GCA_964653295.1 uncultured Candidatus Bathyarchaeia archaeon
GATAATATGTTCTACTTGTGTTGGAAATAGTATAAGTGAATTAATATTAAACAAATTTAGAGAAATAGTTATTGAACAATTTGAGGAAAATGAAATTCAATATGATATAACAAGAATGTCTAATAGAATCATTGTTTAAAATATAAAGTATAATCTTGTATAAATTTACCAACTCACTAATCTGAAAATAATGCTTTATTAAATGTAAAAAAATCGGATGAATGTATTTTCCAAAACTCATTATAAGACAACTCAACACTCCAAGAAGCATATTTTCTATTCACGTCAGACCAGAACCCTACGAGATACCATTTGTATATCGATTTGCCCTCAAGATCTACCTGACCACGAGGACTGTCATCCTTAACCTCAACAAGAAAAAACCCAAAACCCCGTGAAACCGAAAAAGCACGTTTCCTAAAAATCCAGAGTAATGCAAGAGAAAGAACATCTTTCTGATTCCTTTTCTCAACTAACAACGCATCATTCACCTTAGTAACATACTTCATCACATAACCCACACCAGCACCAAGACTATACATAGCAAACATATCACTGAAACCCCACCTCCAGTAACTCGTCAACAACTCCTTCTCCTTGATCCTCCACTTTCCATTGTAGAAGAAAGTCTCAAACTCAGACTCATGGAATACTATGACGCAGTGAATGTGCGGATAACCGTTTGCTTGTGCTTCCCAACAACGAATTATATCGACTTTTCCGAAAGCTTTTGTTACCGCAGATTTCCAGCGATTAAAATCAGATCCTATTTGCTCCCAAGCCTCATAAAGGCGAAGATCTCGACGATACGTTAAGGTGACAAAGATGGCTCTCGTTTTGTGGATTCTACTTCGATCCTTATAATCGAAGAACTCTACCTGAGGTAGATTATACAGATGGCTTAACCGTTTTCTCAGTTTAGCAGAATAAACATCATTCCCACGTTTGGCAGCCTTCGCCATCCTGTAATCTTTCTCAAACGTGTGAATATTCTCTCTTCTGAATACAAGATACTCAACGAAAGATGACCAATAGGTGAAAGCCTCAATTATCCGCTCTAGATCAGGGTCTGCGTAGCTGAGCAAAGCCCGATAATAACCAAGCCTAGGCTTTGGAACTTGATCTGACATAACATGGGCAAACAGTACCCCCTAGAATTGCTGAAAAAGAAGGAAATTGAGAGCTGAGACAGGCTTAATTAGTACCTAGGAGCCCGTTTCCCCCGGGCTACCTTTATCACCGGTAGCTTGTGATATCGAGAAAAAATTTTATGGTTGTGTTTGTCGCTGCTTCGATGTATTCTGTGGTTTAGGGTATGGGTTGGCTGGTTTCCTGTCCTGTTGGCGGGTGTCTCCGTGGGGCTTCTCTCGACGCCGTCGAGTGGGTCCTGGGGGTGGATGCTTTGGAGTCGCGGGTGGGGGTGGATGTGTCTTTGAGGCCTTGGTGGGGGGTTTGAATCTCCCCGGGGCTACTTTGTTTTATGTTCAGGTGTCTGCTACTTTTTGGTTCTTCTGTCAGGGTTTTTCGTGTGGTTTTTGATGGATTTCTGGAGTCAGGTTCTTGTCTTTGAGCTGGTTCGATGGTTGAATGGTGTGGGCTTCGAATAAGGGGTTCCATAGACGTTGAGTGATGGCCTCACGCTTACATCGTCGCGTCCCAGCCTCTCGGCTCGACACCCTGATACCCCTTATCTCGATAC
>CAZZFH010000526.1:0-1694 GCA_964653295.1 uncultured Candidatus Bathyarchaeia archaeon
AGAAGCTGGCTGCGGCTGCTCCTAGCAAGCCTCTAACTAGAATTATCTGGGGTATGGTCTTGGCTACCGAGAACAACACCATTACTATCCCACCGAACACCGTGAATCCTGTGTAGAGCCTTATCTTCTCATACCTGTCCAGCGTGTATCCGCATGCTAGGGTTATTACCGTGTATACTACGTTGCCCACTGCGCCGATCAAGCCCAGCTGGGTGTATGTTGCGCCCAGGGTCTCGGCGTAGACTGGTAATAAGAATGTGCATGTGCCGAGACCAGTGGCTGTGAAGAATATTGTCACGTATAGTACGCGTAGTATGTTCCGCCTCTGGGCGTCTTCCATAACAATTGGATACACCTCATAGGGTTTTGAAGCTATCTAGAGGTTGGCTAGGTGTTTGATGTTGTCGTGGAATATGTTGGCTATGTCCTCGTCCTTGATTATTCCGTCTGCTTTGAGTTCCCTGCATGCATTGACCTGCGCCTCAAGAACATTGATTCTCCAGCCTCTTGGGAAGAACGTGCTATCTGTGCCAAAGAGCACCTTTTTGCTTCCACCTGCCTGTATCGCTTTTCTGAATATCATCTTCAGGTTCAGATCGTAGGGTAGGTATCGCATCCAGCTGTTGCTTCCGCTGCTATCCATGTAGACGTTATCTGTTTGGTACTGCATCAGCAGTACTTCCCTGAACCATCCTGCTCCAAAGTGGGCTATGATGAAGTTTAGCTCAGGATAGTCTCGGCTTGGTACTTGTATATCGATGGGGTTTCCGTTTCTCAGGTCTGCCTGTCCACCGATGGTTATACCAAAGTGGAGGAACACCAGCATATCGTTGCGTTTACAAGCATCATAAACCGGATAACAAGGCTCATCATAGACCTTGAGGTCTCGCCAGCTGCTGGGGTAGAGCTTGATGCCCTTGAAACCATCTCTTGCTGCCTGTTCAACTTTATCACCTGCGTCTGCGTCCAGTGGGTTGATGTTTGCGTACCCGATGAACCTACCTGGGAACCGTTTCATGGTCTCCTTGAACTCATCATAAGCCTCGGGTCCAACCATGACCCCCATGGTCTCTATCCCATACTTGTCCAGCTCGTTTACCCATTTCTGGGCGGTGTCCCAGTTCTCGTCTGGGAGCTCGATGCTTGTCATGTCTGTGCGTGACTTGGTGCGGTTGGCGAAGCTTTCCATGGTTCTGCCTCTTTTGAGCCAGTTCTGCATGGTGTTGACGTTGAAGTAGTGGGCGTGGGCGTCGATTACCGGTATCCCTAGTTTGCTCATCAATGTGTTCCTTTCCTGCTTCTACAGGGTAGATTATATTTGATGTGCTTATTTTGAAAAATTTATTCACCTATCTGTATATGTCTCTGTTATTGTAGGTAAGTGCAGCTACTCCTCAAACCAGGAGACCGTACCTGTATCAGAGTATAAGCCAACCTGCCAGCACCCAAGTTCACCCTCCTTGTTATAGTAGCTGTAGATACCGTAGTTCGATGTGTACCGGTCATCCGCCTCGTTCAGCCTGCAGAGACCGGTGATGCCTATGTGATCCTCGGCTACCTCTACTATTTTCTCCTTCAACACTTGAGGATCGATGGAGTCAGCCTCGATGACTGCTTTCCCTAGAATCATAGCGATGTCGTAAGAATTTGCAGTAGAGTAAGTGAATGGGGCATCCGTGTTACTTTCATATCTG
>CAZZFH010000527.1:0-1694 GCA_964653295.1 uncultured Candidatus Bathyarchaeia archaeon
TTGATCAAATTGACCAGATGGGTTACGAGCGCTACCTCAACAAACAAGCATAATTCTTTTTACAAACAATAGAAGAGCGACGAACAGGTCGCTCTTTTTGTATAATATTAGGCAGGATGATTCATTTCACTTACCAACCACAGTTGAACTGCTTGTAGAAATTTTGATGGAGCTTCCTGATGTGGGAGGTGACCCACGTTTTCTATGGTGGTCATCGAGGCGTTTGGCTGTACTTTAGAAACCCCTATTGCATTTTCCTTTGGGAACAGGTTATCATATTCCCCTCGAATGATGAGCGTGGGAGCCAAAAACTGTGACAACTGATCTGGTAGACTTGATTGCAGTGTTTTTACCCATGGGGTCAAATGCCGTAGAGTAGAAAAATATGCTCGGCGTTGTCCATCACTCCATACTCGTTGATTAACCCGCAAAGAAAGAAAAGCCTGATCTTCTTCTGGGAGAAGATCAAGATTATGATAGACGTTTCTGAGTGAATCAAAAGCTGCATCTGGAGATTTACGAAGGCGGGTGTATAACCATTCGCCTATCAACGGCATTTGCATCAGACGGGTGCTCCAATCGCACCTAGGTTCGAGTTGAAGAAGACCACCACCAACTAAAATTAAACCAGAGAAACAATCTGGGTATTTGAGAGCTAATGCATGGGAGAGGATCGCACCTAAAGAGCTTCCTATCAGGACAGCGTTGTTAATCTGAAGTTGATGGATCATTTGCATGATCGAACCCATTAAGAATTTTGGCGTATATTTCTGGTTAGGTTCGTCGGATCGACCAAATCCAGGAAGGTCAAGAGCTAACACATGATAATCTTCAGCCAGAGGAAGAAAGACATGTCGCCAAGTATCAGCTTCATCACCCAAACCGTGTATCATGACCAGGTTGGTTTTCTCTTCATCACCAGCCTCAAAGTAGAATAGTTCCAAGTTCTTATCACGCAGTTTGATTCTTCTGCCAAATGGCTGTAGCTCTATCCACGGTTGCATATCTTGTTGAAATAAGTCTTTATCATCCATCTTTCTTGTCCTTCTATTTCCTTCCCGTTGATTTATTGATTATGCTTCGGCAATAACCCCTTGCAGTTATGGCTTGTCGTATAGTAACTGATCTTAATTCGTAGCGAAACTGCCAATGACTATCCTAAGCAATCATGAGAATTCCCAATCTTATGAGTTGGGATGCTGTAATTATATTGTCTAGTAGCCTGCTTCAATATCCACCTTGTTTGGTATGGGTTGTTTTCGATTAGCAGAATTCAGTAATTGTGCTAAGGCACTTGCTCGCTGTCCTTCCACTTCTTCTACCATACCACCACGATGGGGGCTGAGGACAAAATTATCCAGTTCTCCATATGGCACATCGGCGGGAGGAGTGTTCTTGCGGGAGTCTTCTGAATCGGGATAGTTGTACCAGACATCACTTCCCGCAGAATGGAGATGTCCATTCTTAAGGGATTCAAAGAGTGCAAATTGATTAACAATCGGTCCACGACCAATATTGATCAAAATACCTCCCTTCGGCATCAGTTGAAGTTCTTTTTCACCGATCAGGTCCTCAGTTTCTTCAGTCAGCGGCAAGGCAATTAGCAGCACATCTGCTTGAGGTAGAAGCTGTTTCAGTTGATTATGTGAGAAAACGCGGATATTCATCTCCCGTGGATCATGCTCAGGATGTTT
>CAZZFH010000528.1:0-1682 GCA_964653295.1 uncultured Candidatus Bathyarchaeia archaeon
ATCAATTCGTTCTTCGATATTTTTTCTTTAATTGTTTTATCACATAATACCGCCATTTCCTGTAACCTCCTATGCTAATGGTTTGCGTTGCTGTTTCTTCGTGGTTTTGCTCTTTATTTCGATCTGGTGAAATCACTCACCGTTTGTCAGATATCTCATTCAAATATCGTAATACGAAATCTCGGCGGTTGATTTTGTCAAGAGCGGGAACACTCATTACTCGGTAACCAAGAGTTATGTATATTTTCTTTCGCAGATAGTGCAAGGCGGATCTTTCTTGAGCATTCGAGTTTCGAACATCATCGGATTTGAAGGGCAATGGTTCAACCAAAAAAATCGGTTCTTTGTATCTAAAAAGATTACTTGCTTTAATAATTTCTATGGGATCAGTTCCATATAATAACGAATAAGGCAATGTATCAGGGATAGCTGTATCGAGGAGAACAGGTTCTGAAGGATTCAATGAAGACTCCAAAGCCACACGCAGTTTATGGACAGGTATTACTGTTGACTCGACGTCGGCCCAAATTTCGGCCCTTGTACGCCCTAATTGTAGTTGCTCTTCTATAAATTCACGCGCTGCCTCTTGATGAAAACAGACTTGTAGAGATTCTGCTAAATCCCGGATAAGTGTTGTTTTCCCAGCCGAGTAGGTGCCTGTAAATACTACCCAATTCGTTGTAATACTGGGAGAAGTAGAAGACTTACCCAGACCACTCTTTCTTGCTTTTTCAATTAATTTTTCGAGATAATCCTGCTCAAATCTTGTCATACAAAAAACTTTAATTACAAATAACGGTTTACTGGTTCTTCATGATTATTCCGGGTCATTTTACGTATGGTGACCATATAACACAAGAGACTTACTGTCATACTCCCTACATTCTATATAGACCTGGAAGATGCGTTTTAGCCCATATTATCTTAGTGTTCAACACACAAGATTGGGCATATTCCCTCTTTGGGACAACAGATTTTAATGACTCGACCTCTATCGAAAATAATGACATGGTTATCGTCACCACAAAGTTGTACCCGTTTTCTTACACTTATTCGCTTCATTTTTTTGATTGTATTCTCGAAGAAATGGGATTTACTTCCACAGTTACATTTATAAGACGAAGGAAAGATCTCTTTCTCTACGATCTAAAAGGAGTTACAGGTCACTGTATTTGCTCGTAGTCTATCAATATAGTAAAAACCCGCGTATATTTACATCATCATTATTTTAGTAATCCAGGATTAAGCAAGAAAATTCTCCGATGTTCTTGACTTGTGATTGTGTGAATCAGTAATTTTTGATATTCTTATCCTAAAGCAGTTGCGATAGTTGAGCCAGTTGTTTAAAACGAGAGATTATGAATGCTATGGTGATCCAGCAATGATATTACCGGATAACGTCGAGTATAAGACGGCAGTAGAAGATGCCCATTGGCGGGATGAAGAACTTCAATGGGCGCGGATTCTTTCGGAAGGCAACCCGGCTAAAGGGATGGTCTTGCTCTATATCCAGAAGGCGTGCACGGCGTTCCACGAGTTCGAGCCTGCCTTCAAAGCGGGGGCCTTGAAGCCGGGACGGGTCGAGTTCTTTCGCCGGCGATTGGCCGGAAGGATCGAGCCGGTTCTGGTGACTATGAAAAACAATGGTTTGGATACCCTCAACGGAGCCGCTGAACTGGCCG
>CAZZFH010000529.1:0-1676 GCA_964653295.1 uncultured Candidatus Bathyarchaeia archaeon
GATTAACCGAACTCTAACAGACCATTGCTCAGACTATCTATTTGCTCCAACAGAGGCATCGAAGATAAATCTGGTACGTGAAAGCATTAATGAGAACAGTATATTTATTACTGGTAATACCATAGTTGATGCTCTCATGCAAAACCTAGAGATAGCGAAACAAGAGGGAAATGCCCTTCGGCAGTTAAACCTCAATCCAAAATACTATTGTCTGGTTACCCTTCATCGTCAAGAGAACGTAGATAACCGGGAAAGGTTTACTTCCATACTTGAAGGTTTAGTTAGAGTAGGTTTGGAAATTAATGTTCCTATAGTATATCCGGTACACCCACGTGCACGCAAGATGATGGCAGAGTTTAATCTTAATCCTGTGAACTTAAAAATGATTGAACCTCAGGATTATTTCAGTTTTATCCAGCTGGAGTCAAATGCAAGACTAATTCTCACCGACTCTGGTGGTATCCAGGAGGAGGCCTGCATCCTGCATGTTCCCTGTGTTACCCTACGAGATAATACAGAACGACCAGAAACAATAACGGTCGGGGCCAATTTATTGGCCGGTACGACGGCTGATGAAATCGTCAATTGCTCATATAAGATGATGGATAAGGCAACTGATTGGTTTAATCCATTTGGGGATGGGAACGCAGCTGAAATAATTATCGATATAGTGGATGGTAGTCCATAAAGATACTTGTAACCGGTGGGTTAGGTTTTATAGGCTCAAACCTAGTACCTGAGTTAAAAAGCAGGGGTAGGTGATATAGATCTGTAATCTAGGGTAATCAGAAAGGCTAAATTATATTCGTTGCGACGTTTCAAAATAGAGACAACTTGAGGGGATACCAAAAACTATTGAGTGGATGAGGTAAACCCATGGTTTTGAGCAATAGACCGTAAAGTATTTCAGTGGAGAGAAATTGAGAGTAACTTTAATAAATCCTCCCCAGTATAGCAAGTTTGCTCAACCCCCGGTGGGGCTAACCATAGTAGCTGCTGTGCTAGAAAAGGAAGGATATCAGGTATCGATAGTAGATGCTAATGCTTTGAGGATTGAGCCAGAGAACCTAATCCCCTATATGGTTGATGCCGATGTGGTTGGACTCACAGCTATGACCCCTACAATAAATATTGCCACCAACATCGCACGCCTACTAAAGCGAGCCAACCCCCATTTAACCGTAATCCTCGGCGGGGGGCACGCCACACTACTACCTGAGGAGACTTTGAATAACACTCCTGAAGTAGATGTAATTGTCAGAGGAGAGGGGGAAAAGACTGTTATTGAGCTTATTCATGCTTTGGAGCACAAACAGCCACTAGATAATATTCTGGGCATCACCTACAGAAGGGATGACGAGATTGTTAGCAACTCCGAAAGACTTACGAATGTTGAATTAGATTCCCTTCCCTTTCCTGCCTACCATCTGCTTCCGTGGCAAAAATACAAGCCCCACCCTCCCCACGGTCAAGCCCTCCCATTTACCGCCATTATAACAAGCCGTGGCTGCCCCTATCACTGCGCCTACTGTTCTAAGCCTATCTTTGGTAGTAACTTTCGAGCACAAAGTCCCGAGAAGACTATTGAAGAGATTGCTTATTATCAGGAAAGTTTTGGAATAAAAGAGATTGCCTTCTATGACGATGTCTTTACCTTGAATAAGAAGAGGGCCTAC
>CAZZFH010000530.1:0-1662 GCA_964653295.1 uncultured Candidatus Bathyarchaeia archaeon
GATGGTTTCGGTGGAGGACACAAGAGAGCAAGTGGGATAAAAGTGCCCAAAGAGAACCTAGAAAAACTGCTTAAAGAATTGGTTTCAAGGATCAATGGCTAAGAGTTCATCCTGTTTTCCCATTCTATCCTTTTTCGTTCTTTATTGATCCTGTCTCCGAGGGGTACAAGCCTCTTGGGGTCAAAGGGTACATAACGTATGGTCTCTGATTCTGGCTCGAAGAGTTCCCGGTTGGTGCATATGGTAACCCGTAGTTCAAGGGGATCATCAGGATTGACTTGGAGACCCTTCATGGCTCTGGCTAGCCTGATGAGTTTTATCCTGTTAAACGGGTTCTCCAAGTCATAGTCTTCTGGTCTGTTGTAGTTTATCTCGGTCTCTCTCTTGGTGTCAGAATAGACAATAAAATTCTTGCCCAGATGTTTTATCTGGATGGGGTAGAAGAAGCGGCGGAATACACGTAGCCTGAGCCTTTGGCCTTCCATCACTACGGTTAATCCCTTCTTCTCCATGACGCCCAATACTGAGGCTGAATAGCGATAAAAACCTATCAAATAAATGCGTATTTTCCCGACTCGTGGATTACACTTTTGTACTTAATTGATCTCGAAATAAGCCTTTTAATGGATTATTTAGTGAAATAAGTTGATTTTGGAGGGTTTTAGCACTACCCCTCCCCCTCCCTCTAGGAGAAGAACATTCGTAGTATATTGTAGGCTGCTTCTGGGTCTTTACTCTTCATTATGAATGAACCGCTGGCGATCATATTGGCTCCAGCAGCGATGGCTAGTCCAATCGTGGTGTCTTTCATCCCACCATCTACCTCCAAGTTGATCTCACTGGATTTCTCCCTGAGCCTCCTAATCTTTACCAATTGCTCGGGGAGGAATTTGGCGCCATATTGACCGGGGTTCACTGACATTATCAGTACTCCATAGAGTTGATCCAAGTATTGTTCTATCTTAGATATCGGGGTCTCTGGATTCAAAGCAATAAACAGGTTGAGGTTCAGTTCTTTTGATATTTTGATGGCTTCGCTGATACTGCTGAGGGTCTCGGCGTGGAGAATGACAGTATCTATTTGGGGCGGTAGCTCTTTGATTCGTTTTATGGGGGCATCAGCCATGATATGGAGTTGATATCTTGGACCATCAGGTAAGTTCATGGAAAAGTCGAGGGATGTTGCTCCTACAAATTTTCCATCCATGAGGTCCAGCATTATGTTTTCTGCGAAGGGGATCTTTTGGAGCATCTCGTCGAGTTCTTCTTGGTTTTGTGCGATTATCGCGGGTAGTATTTGGTTTTGTGGTGGCATTGCTTTATGGGTTCTTTGATTTGTTTTTATATTTATCTCATAGAGTTTTTTGTCTCATCCTTTATACATTGTCTCTATTAATAGTGACAAAATTAGGTAGTTTCTCTTAGTCATAAATCAAGTGACAAACACGTAACTTAACATAAAGATGATATAATTTATCATATAAAAAATCAAACCAAGTAGGCATAACTTATATCCCAAAGATTATTAACTTTAAACAAACAAATAACACTTCACATAGTACCTATCACAGTGAATAATATGACTGGTGAAAAACCTCTTAAAATACTTCATGTGGATGACGAGGAAAACCAGTTAGAGTTCACGAAAATATTTCTAGAACA
>CAZZFH010000531.1:0-1659 GCA_964653295.1 uncultured Candidatus Bathyarchaeia archaeon
TGGACAAAGAAGGATGGGTCGTTTGTTACTATTTCATTAAGATGAAGTGGTTTGATTCTTTCATGAAAGATGGTCAAATATAAAAACTCAATCTGGGCGATTCTCTCAATAGGCAATTCGGTGCGGTCCTGGACATACTCAATCGCTGAGATGATGCTGTACTGCACAGTATGGATAGCAACGTGTTCGATATCAGATGGGTTTGTTGCTATTCTCATTAGGATAGTCGCAATAAGTTCACAATCTACCTCTTTTGTTGCGTCATTATCCATAAGGAGTTGCCCTAGTGCATCGATAGCTGCTAATGGTCGGTCATGTTCCAACAACTTACTAGCCACATAACCAGCTTTGTTTCTGTCTTCAGATGGCAAGAAATATCGATTCATACCTGACCAATATAAGTGCTGAACTGATAGTTGCTGGTTTTCCACCAGATCAAACGTTTTCGAGCATGCTGGCAGGCTTAAAAGAAGACTCACTTTCTTAGTTTCATTCCAATCCTTGTTTTTGTGAAGTAATGTTGTAACCCAACCCAAATCATCTGCGCTTCTGACGGAGATATAACACTGTGCTACCAAATTCAAGTTTTTCTCACTCCCAAGCCAATCTTGGATATAGGGCATAGCCTCCTCTGAGAAACTAGACTGAGAGATTACTAGACCGACTAATTCGGGGTTGTTGCATTTCAACCCCAAGTCTTTTATCCCATCAAAACCTTTTGTTTTAAATACCTCTTCGATAGCCTGAATCCGGTTACCGAAGATATGTTTTTGCTCTTCTCTCCAATCGTTTTTACCATGTTCAATAGGTTGAACAAGGTCTGGTAGAGTTGTATCAAACAGATAGACACTCTTCTTTACAGCGTCTTCAAATTCAAACTTGTGATAGACTACCTCCAGCTTATCAATTAGTTCTTTAGGCCAGGCCCACTTAGCATTGGGGAACTTCCTATGACGAGATATTTGTCTTCGCAACTCTGTGACAATCCTTTCTCGGTCTCCATCCTGCAAATCACCTGGATTAATCCCTAACATATACTCTACAACTGTCTTCAGTTGTTCATCAGTATATGAGTTGAAATTGGCGATGAGGTCAGGAAGCCTCATGCCTAAGTTCTGTCCTACCTCTTTTAGCAATAGGTCAACGATAGCACGAATGTATCCATGGAAGTGTTCAGGCTTTACTGTTTCTTCGACATCTTCAGCCCAATCCCGATATTCGGGTTTATTTACACCAGAAGTAAAGCGTGAGTTGTCCATTAATAAGGAAATCATCAGCTTCCAGGTAATGTCAGGATGGTTAGGCAATAATACCTTCTCAATTATTTGTAGTCTTTGTTCGTGAGTTGCTCTTGTGTTGTTTATCCACCCCAGAAAAATATCAACGAGGGAACCAAAAGGCCTATTACCCTGCGTCCCACCTGGATCTATCTCCGATAGTCGTGCCAAGCATAAAGAGGTTCTGGCCAAATATTCTGTATTCCAAGAAGTAAGTTCGAGCGACCAAAGTAGGTTAGCATGAGGACAACCACCAAAGACCCCATTTCCTTCAGCCTCAAAAAGCTGAGCTATGGTAGGATGGTCTCCTTGCATGGACTTTTCCAAAGCACCTAGAAATCCACTAGGCGCAGCCTCGGCAATAGACTGTAAACTATGGCCG
>CAZZFH010000532.1:0-1658 GCA_964653295.1 uncultured Candidatus Bathyarchaeia archaeon
GAGTTCGTTTAGTATGCACCGCCATTCCGGCCTGCCTGTCACATCCGCGACGCAGACAGGCGAACCCCAGATCGGGGTCCGGGGCAGAGCCGGAATCCAGGCAAATAATGGTTCTATGCAGATCTCGCTAGTACATCGGCTGAAAAGGTGAATCGTCCATTTCCCTACTCCCCACGAACCCTACGAACCCAACGAACTCAATGAACCGGCCACCAATGTCTATTCCAACGTCTTTGGTAGATTCTCAAAGAGGTATAGGAAGAAATCCATCATTCCTTCATCTGCAAACTCAGCATCAATAAGCGCTTGAAATTTGTCTTTCAGTAAGGTATCTCCCGAAGCTTCAACTTGATCTCGCCATTCCAGAAAAAAATGAGTAGATTCACTAGTCGTCATTTCACTAAATTCCCCCGTTAGGGCGGGAACAAACAAGCCGCTGATGATTTCCGCTTGGGCTTTGGCTCGTACCACCTTCTGTTCTAGTAATTCGATCCTGCTCTGGGCTGCCTTAAGATCACTCTGCAACGTCTCAACTTGTGCTTGGGCTGCAACGAGTTCCGCCTTCACCTTGTCATACTCTTCCTGAGACACAGTAGCAACACAACTAACTGCGATCAAGGAAATCAAGACAATGGACAAAAATACGACACCGATTAGAGATTTCTCATTTTTCATTTTTCCTCCTCTTAGTATTCCGAGTAGAAATGCTCACATTCCAACAGGATCCTACTATTCCTCTCGCTGACATTGACTGACGAGACGGGGCTCGTCAGTCTTCGTCAGCCCACTCGCGAACCTTGTGCTTTATCTTCTCTTCAATCCTTTCACCTAAATCATCCCAATCCATGTTGGGATCCGCATCAACCCAGTGAGCGATACCACGCTTTACCTTCTTCTCAATCTTCTCGCCCAATTCCTCCCAGTTCTCCTCGTTCTTCTGCTCACCCCAATGAAAGATGCCACGTTTGATCCTCGATTCGATCCTATCAATTACTGTGTCCCAAGTGTGCTCCGTTCGCCGCAGAGAGAGAATATGGCCATTGATCCCGATCCCTGTCCAAGCGAAAAACAAGATAAAAAGGAACCATAAGCCAGCAGCCTGCAGATAGTTAAGGGCAGGTAACAGGCCAAGATGTCCGGCCAGAATGCTATTCCATAACATCATTATCACCCAGCTGAAAAAGAAGAACGCGGCAACGCCACCACCTGCTACAAGTTTTGTGAGCAATCGCATCACAGAACACCTCCAAAATTGAATGAAACCATTATAGTTCGCTCTGTTGCCAGAAAAAAGCTGGTCCCTCGGTGGGAGGGAAGGTTATTTGATATCCCTGGAAATGCGGCATGTAGTTTGTGGCAAGTAGTGAGTGGTTGAGATGATAGAACAGGTTCTACGTTCAAGGTTCTACGTTCTACGTTGAAAGTTCTACGTTCGGGGTCTGACCGTGCAAAGTGCGAAAGAGAGACAATGGCGATCGAGAGATTTGAGGATATAGAAGCCCAGAACAGTCAAGAGTCGGCAGTCACGAGTCGTTAGTTAAATACAAAACGCGTAGACCGTCTGATCGGAAAACAGGGACGGGCAACTTTTTCTCTTGGGCTGGTTAAAAAGCAGCTAGTCCCTTTTTTCTCTCTGGATGCCCCCGTATCAAGTACGG
>CAZZFH010000533.1:0-1656 GCA_964653295.1 uncultured Candidatus Bathyarchaeia archaeon
TCCTGCGCTGGGACCGTATACTGCTCCGTCTGGTCGGGGGGATCTGGACCGGATTCCCGCATGTAATAATTCGATGGAGGCTACTGCACCATGTCTCTTTATCGCATCCGTTGTACCGATCAATGACGGCAGGATCCCCGGGTCGTCAAGTGGGGTTACTCTTCCATGACTTGTTCCTTTGGAGTCTATCATGCTTTCTCCAAGGCATACGATGGCGACTCCACCTTTTGCCCGGAGTTCATAGTACGCAGTGGCCTCAGGGGTGATGTATCCTTCTGGTGTACCATGCATCCCCATAGGTGCGGCTTCAATTCTGTTCCTTAACGTGTAAGGTCCTAGTTTCATCGGAGCGAAAAGTTTTGGAAAACGGGTCATAAAGTTCCCTCTGTTCTATAACTTATATGCAAAGGTTTGCATTTAAAATAATCATCAAAATAAATATTCAATTGGCCCAAATCTTTAGATTATTTTAGGTAAATGAACCTGTGGTAAAAACACTTAGTATCTTGGATATACCCGCCAGAAATAATGATAGTATTATCTCTGTTTCCGGTAGATGAATTCGATTACATGTTCTTCTCCAAACTCGTCCGAGACGTGAATAACGCGGTTGAGCTTAACCTGAGAGAAGCCCAGCGGCGGGAAAATGTCCTCTATCTCTTCAACTGTGTATGCTCTGGAGTACATATCTTGACCCATAATATTCGTAAACGCTTCAGATTCAGCATCTTCTATGGCATCAATAGGTTCATTCAACGTGAGAAAGAAATAGCCCTCCTTGACAAGCGCAGAGTAGATACGTGAAGCTGTCTCTTTGAACAGATCTGGCGGTAAGAGTAACATGGAAAAAGAGGACATTACCCCGTCGAACTCATCGGCGAATTTTATCTTGTCCATTGAAATGTTATGAAACCTTGCCTTGGGAACGTTCTTGCCAGCTACTCGTACCATCTCTTCGGAGAGATCAACGCCATCCACTTTGAAGCCAGCGTTGACTAGATATTTATCATGCGGTAGCCCAGTTCCGCATCCTAGGTCCAGTATTCTTCCTCTCTCTGGGAGCAGCTTTGTGAACTCAATGAATGTTTCGCCAAGTGCTTGAATAGTTCTATCATCGTATTTTTCCGCGATCTTATCCCATGCGCGTTTATTCAAGTCAAGAATATCCTTCATCTGATTCACTGTATCATCTTCTAATGCGAATAAAGCAGTTCCCTGATGAATCACCAGAAACCACAGCGTTGAGGGGTGTGGGTTCAAACTCCCAATTAATAAAAGCGAATCCAAGCCAATCTCTTTTGTCTCGTATCGCCCGCAGGAATAGACGCGGGTTCACCCTGGTTGTGGATATCAATGACCTTCCCTCGTTTATCCTGAGCTTTCAATGGCTCCTATTCACAGAGCCACCTACAAAATGAATATTAACACCCTTTTTGTGTCGAAAATATTTTCTATTCAGTCGCTAATTTGAACACGACATAAAAATGGGTGAAAAAAGAGTGGGAGAAGATTCTGGGTACATATTCGCAGGTCCTACTGTAGAGAGGAAGAGAAAGGTTGTGAAGCCGGGTGTAATACTCATCGACAACCACAAAAATGGGGTCATCATAGGCGACAATCCAGACAGCCCCTGGCACAAGGCAACATACTACGCGC
>CAZZFH010000534.1:0-1656 GCA_964653295.1 uncultured Candidatus Bathyarchaeia archaeon
GATAAACGGTCCTCTTTGGATGCGAACGACGAAATCCACATCAGAACTGCAATGTCCTATAAATCTTTCATCTTGGCCGCCTAGAAGATAATAGCTCTCTTTTCTCATAGAAGCCCCGCATGTCGTTACTTGCCATTTATCAAAGTCTTTTAACCACCCTGTAAACGATAGCCAAAATTGCGGATATAAGTAGAGGTTAGGTGTATTCTGATGTTCTTCGTATATTATAGGAAGCACATTCATGAGTGGGACTACATCAATTGGGTTTAAGATGATTATGTCACCACTACACTGTTTCACTCCTATGTTGTCCGCTAAGACGTTGTTATAAGTTACCTGTCTATGGGTCTCGAAGACTCTGACTTTAAACCACGGGTCTATAACAGTTAGGGATAATGTTAGATATTTGAGGAAATTATCATTTGAGTTATCATCCACTATCACCATTTCTACATCGTCCTCGGCAAAGGGATATTTATTGTAAGCCTGCATCAACACCGGAAGGAATTGAGAATAATTATGATTACATACTATTATAGAAATCATTTTTTATTCTCCATTCAAGGCTGTCTTAGTGAAGTTGAACGGGCAGGAGCTAAGAAACTTGTCGTAATCGAACTTTATTTCAGAATAATACGTTAAAGAAGAGCTGACAGCCTTCGAGCAATCTATCGGACGGGTTGGAGGTCTGTTGACCGATAAGAAATAGTCATGAAATTTCCATGAGGACATTGAATATGGATGAACGAAGTGGGCAAAGACGTTAGGTATACCAAGAGCGTCGGCAAGCATTAGCGCATGTAATGAAGACGATAGGACATAGGAACATTTGTTAATAGCTTGGATGACTGGTTCAAATCCAGAGTTTATGTCTATCAAAACATACCCGTTGAATTTGCCGTATGTTGAATACCAATCATAAAATGGGTTTTCGGGCTTTGTGATTGCCTTGTACTCAATTACATGTGGTACTATCCCGATAAATTCCCTCGTATCCGGTGGTATCTTAAACAGTTTGGGTATGAGTAGGCATGGGTCGCCGTATATTTCGGGTACTTCTTGACCAAACTTCTTCACAAGCAAATCACGAGTTAGTGGTCCCCGCACTGCGTAGAATTTTACTCCGTTTGGGACCTTTTTTAAGTCATCTGGTTGAACTACACCGCTACCCCATACCACGTCGCCTTCCTTCAAATCTGGGAGGATGCTCCCTGAGCACAAGTATCGCCCTCCTCTATCTAAAACGTTCACTGGTTCCATCCCTGAGAGCTTTCTCACTATATGAGGAGTTATGATATCTCCAAAGTTCCGTTCATCCTTCCTCTCAACTACTCCTGCCCACCAGTAACAATCTATCGTCATAGTGTTTCTTTTCATGGATACCCTTCCTTCACGTACTTGAACGGGTCTTTCACAACTCTTATGGGACGTGGTAAACCGAACTTCTCTCCAACCTTCCTTCCTTTAATTCTGCCCTCCTTCAAGCTATGGATATAGCCTTTAACGTAGTTAGCGACCCACTCTTCTTCTTCCTCCTCGTTGAGGAAGTGATCGAATTGTCCAATTCTATTGTAGATGTGAACTCTGTACCTTCCCCTTTCATGTAGCTTCTCAACAGTTCTCTCCCAACCTTCAGGGCTGAAGTCCGAGTAGTGA
>CAZZFH010000535.1:0-1655 GCA_964653295.1 uncultured Candidatus Bathyarchaeia archaeon
TCCTCTACCCAGAGCTCTACTATCGGGTGATCTTTATCCCGTAGCCATTGTTTGAGCTCGTCTAGGGTTGAGACATCCTCCTCAGTGGCTATCTTCGGTACGATATCCTCTGGCATATATTCAACGATCCTGTCACGAATATCAACGGGCATCCAGACGAACCTATCCCACCCTCCATCAGCCTGCATGAACTTGGGGCTCCTCATGTACTCGATACCGAGTCCATGGAATCCATCTACCTGTCTACCACCTGCTGTGAGGTCACTGATGGTTACAAAGTCCAAACCATTTATCGTCTGACCCTTGTAGTTCCTATGTACTACTCCATAACCATCAACCTCAGGTATATAGAAGGCGCAGCCCTCGAAACAACCACAGCTTGTATGAGGGTAACCAAATCCTGTGTACAGTTGTACTCGCTCGATCTCACCGAGGCTCTTCTCCTTGATTACTCTGTTGACTTCCTCGTATTCACCTTTTAATTCATCGAGTAACTTGCCTTTCGGTATCTCGAACACGGGTCCCTTGGGGTCTACTTTGGCTGTAGCTCTACCATCGAACCAGCTGATGGCTCCACAATTAGCATACCGCTGCGGTGTGATTACACAGAGATGGGTGGGTGCGAAGCTCTGGCAAAGGCTGCAACCATAGAATACATCTACGTCGTCGTCGCTCATGCCTCTGGCGCGGGCGTCTCTAGCCTCATAGATATCCATGGCTTCTGGGTACATTTCCTTGACCTTTTCTGGGTCCGTGATGAAGGTTATCTGCATCTTCTCGATGAAATTCATCTCGCTCTTGTAGAGCCTGAATAGCACCTCAGCGAAAACATTCAAGGAGTTGAATCCTTTCGCATAGCTCTTCTTGCTGAGCCTCATCTGGACATCGTATCTCTGGTTCAGATGCATGAAACCCTCTATGAAGTTAACATACTCGTGCAAACGCCGTTCGATGACGCCTTCAAGGTCTTTTTCTAGCTCGACTCCACCAACATCAATAATCATTCCGAAGGCAGTGTTAGTCCCCTCAGGGATATCAGGTAAGTCTGGTCCAATTATGGTTATCTTGCCATCCTCAATCTCATCGAGTGCCTTTACCTGAACCAGCTCGAATTTGTAATCCTCTCTTGGACCTCCAAGTTCGACCTGCATCTCGCGGCCACGTATTCTTTCACCCTCGTAGATTATTCCAATATCTACGGGGATATCTTCAAACATCGACATCTTATGTTTCCTCCTCTAAACTTGATACAATTTTATCTAACGCCTCTATCCAGTCGGGTTCTGGCATCCAGCCTAGACTCCATTGAGCGTTTGGCTGAAAAGTGCGGTCAAGGCTGATTGTTCTCAGCTTTGTGAAATTTTTAAGACCCGATTCTACGAGCCACTCCATATAGTAGGGATATCCTATGAAGATAGCAGTATCGTACTGTCCTTCTCCATCAAATCCCAGCCACTCAGAATCGCTCAGATACTTGCCTAAAACAATTAATGGCATACTATTAGCGTCTTCAACGCCACGTTTCCTGAACTCCCCAACAAGGTGACCCGTTGCGACCACGGTGAGATTCTTGTTTTTCATTGCCCGGATCGCTGAATCAATGATGTCTCCATCCTTGGTTTTCTGCTCAGTCGCCTTAGATCCAACAACAAGCA
>CAZZFH010000536.1:0-1649 GCA_964653295.1 uncultured Candidatus Bathyarchaeia archaeon
TTGTTAAGGCTGCTGGAGCCAGCTATGTTGCGAAATGGAGTACTTATCACGTAATAGAGTTGACCAACGCCATCAAGGAAGCATTACAACACAAGGGTTTCAGCTTCATAGAGATACTGAGCCAGTGCCCAACCCAGCAACGCAGGATATTCAACCTCCGCGGTCCGCTGGACACGTTGCCGCCTCGAATCTTGGACATGTTCATGGAGAGCACATACAATAGGAATCGGGAGACTAGGGGAGGCTATCTCTACGCGGTTCCAAAGACTGATGTTAGGAAGGTTCTTGAACAAGCGAAGGGGCTTGGGGCGGCTAAAATTGTTGATCATATGGGCTTTGGGCAGGTAGTCAGGGTTGATAACCCGGATACCGAGACACTAAGAAGCAAGCTTGAGTCCTTGAATGAGGTCAACTATGTGGCTGATCATAAGGAGAAGAAGATTGAGCTTGGACTCTTTGAGAAATATAACCGACCAGAATTAACAGAGAGCCTGCAGGAGATTATCCGCAGAGCACGAGGTGAACAATAATGCAGCAGAACATACTAATCAGCGGAACAGGCGGACAGGGGATAATCGCATCAGGTGAATTCCTTAGTGAAGCTCTTTTCATGAATGATTTTGAGGTCATGTTTAGCAGGAGCTATGGGGCTTCTGCACGTGGCGGTGCCTGTATGAGCCAGATAATGGTGGCTGATCATGTGATCAATGATCTCCAGTTCATGCAATCCGATGTACTATTGTGCTTGAGCCTGCCAGCCTTCAAGAAATACATGCCACTAGCCAGACCAGACTCCCTCATCATCGTAGACACCCATGTCCATAATAGGGCTGAAGATATCAGGAAAGACCTAGAGATTGTGCAGGTTCCCGCGCGAGATATCGCTGTAGGTCTTGGTAACCAGATTGTAGCCAACATGGTGATGCTGGGAGCCCTTGCAAAGCACTCTGAGATGGTATACCTTGATCTCTTAAAGGACGCAGTCAACACCAATATGCGTGAATCCATGAGAGAGATAAACCTCAAAGCCCTCGAGATGGGCTATGATTATGTCTGAGGCGAGTAAATCGAGCCGAGAATACCCAACCCAACCTATTCCAGGTGTAGCGGCAGTTACTGTCCATGAGGGAAAGGTATTGCTTGCTATGCGTGGTAAGGCGCCTAGTATGGGGAAGTGGGGTATTCCCGGTGGTGTGGTTGAGGTTGGTGAGACTATTCATGAGGCTGTTAAGCGTGAGGTTTTTGAAGAGACCAGTGTCTCTGTTGAGCCTGTGAAGCTTCTAACTGTATTTGACTCGATAAACAGGGATGATGATGGTAGGGTTCATTATCATTACATTCTTTTTGAGTATCTTTGTAGATATGTGTCGGGTGAGGTTCAGGCTAATAGTGATGCGCCTGATGCTCGTTGGGTAGGGTTTGATGATTTGGATTCTCTGGATATTATGCCTAGTACCCGCAGGTTTGTCGACAAGGTATTACATGAAAACAATTTCATCTAACCAATGGTTAAATACAATCATTCCAAATTTTCATTTGGAATAATATGGTTAATGTAGATGTCGAAGTTGATGCAAAAGGCATGTACTGCCCAATGCCCATCGTGAAACTTAAAAAAGCAACAAAAATGATGGAGCCAGGACAAGTAC
>CAZZFH010000537.1:0-1646 GCA_964653295.1 uncultured Candidatus Bathyarchaeia archaeon
TATTCAACCAAATAGCACCTTTTGAGCTAATTCATGCCTTTCTATTACTGTGTCAGTATCTGTAGTATGAGCGGTAATAGTATCATTGTAACTCGGGTTATCAAGTAACCTCTTGTATCTACTTGATATATCTACCGGTTCTTTAGGGTTCTTCGCGAATGCGACCATGACTGAGTCATATACTGCTACATTTATTCCGCGCTTAATATGAAAGGGTTTTGGGCCTAGACTTTTTAGTACTCTATCGCATGTATTTTTGAATAACTTTTCATATTTTTCTAAGTTCTTTTCTCTCTGATGATTGGCCATAAATACATTCAAAAACCTCTTCATCGGCTTAGAATATCCACCTTCACTAAGCGCAAAGAATCTTACAATTATTTCTTGGTCTCTCATTCGGGCATCAGGGTTAATTGTCCCAAAAATATGTCTCCAGTTTACATATTCGTTTAGCTCAAAAAGCATATCGTTAAAAGGCCCGTGATAACTGCTGTTTCTAACCTCTTGAGGTGTCAGACTAGTTCCGCCCGTATTTAGTCTTTCAAAAATATGGTATATGCTAGTCATATCTTCGGGGTCTAACTGTTCAACTATCACAACTCTCAATATCGAGTCTCTAAACCTCATCCTGTCTGTTTCGTTTAGGTTTTCGTATTTTTTGCCATTCCATTGTGGGTCAACACCTCTAAGATAGAATGAGCTTCCGTCAGGTAATACCCCATCAAAAAAACCCCAAATTGTCCTTAACCTTTGTTGGCCATCTATCACTATCTGTTTTCCTGATATTTCTTTGTAGACAAAAATACTGGGAACCGGCAATCCCAGCAGAAAAGACTCAACTAATCTGCTGGCTTGTCCTGGTGACCATACCCATCCCCTTTGAAATCGCGGAATTATTATCTCATCCCTTTCTTGTTTAGTTTTTAATCCTTCCAATGTAGGGTCAGAAGGATAGGAGCCTATTCTATATATAGGCACGCCAGTTTCCACATCCTCATCCTCAGAAGCTATCTCTTCAACAACTAATTCACTTTCTGGAATGATAACCTTCAATGCTTCATTTGCGTAATCAACAATTGCTTTCGCAATATCGCCCTCATCCATATCATCTTTATCTAATACGGCTTTTTTTTCTCTTATTTGCATCTCCAGCACCCGAGCACGCCTGTCTAGGTCTTCCCTCTCAAAAGAGCGAATATTTTCACCCATATATTCTTTCACTAGTTCTTGTGCTGCCCTAATATACTCACCATCAATAATTAACTGATTAATATTTATATCTTGCATTTCTACCTCCCTTTATTAAATCTACATTTATGGTCTATCGGATGTTATCAGCTCGCTTTCATTCTGTCCCATAGTCGCTATCTTAAACTGTAGTTGCGGATATATCAATAGCGATTTACACTCATACTTAACAGATTGGAACTGACTTATGTCGTGCTGCCATCGCTGTTTCGTTCAAAATGACGTATGGTGACCATCCAATCAGAACTTATTTAAGGATGAGGTCAACTTCGCCCATTTTTGTACTGTGATTTCCAAAGAGGTGCGTTTGAGTAACCCCGTTAACGGGTTGTTCTATTATCGTCATTTTCTTGTCGGGAAACGCTTGTTTGAGTATACTACAAGTAGTATCAAGCGTG
>CAZZFH010000538.1:0-1623 GCA_964653295.1 uncultured Candidatus Bathyarchaeia archaeon
CCTTGTCATGCTTGAATGCATACTCGGGAAACTCTTTATTTAAGAAATCTTGTAGCCATTGCTGGTGCTCTCCATATTGTCTATCTTTTAGCACCATGTGTCTTGCTAAGTTTAGATACGAATCACATTCTTTCTCACACACTGGACAGAATCGTAACATAGCATCCGAACCCCCTCGTTCTAGTCTTTTGAACTTGTATTTGCGTGATTTGTTCCAATAAGGTGACTTGCATTTGGGACATACTTTCGCCATTGCAGGTCGTCGTGGATACCAGACATACCCACATCGGCCACATTCAAATGTAGTCAATTCAAGATCATTCACAAAGTCATTATATACCTATAGGTATATAATTGTCAACCCTTGCCGCAATTGAACATGACACAGGACCACTGAGTTTTAAACAAAACGCGGGAATCAGTTCAATTGAACGCTTTTGAACGGGTTTTTGTTCAATTTTGAATAGGAGATGATGATGATCTCTGCGAGAAACTTGACAACGTTATAGGACTATGTTAATATATTTACGTAGATTAATAACGCAAGGTAGGGTGTCACAATGCCAGGCAAGCCGGTTACAATATCACAAAGCGAATATGAAGTCCTATCTCAGGCAAAGAAAGCCTACGAGCAGTCCAAAGGTGAGTCAGCGGACTGGGGACGATTCCTGCTCTTTATGCTCGGCTTATATATCGCGCATGAGGTTACTAAGCCAAAAGATAAGGAAAACAGGGGAGTAATGTAATAACCGTACTTGAGGCACGAGGGAAAATGGAGACCGGGCTATATATAAATCAATTTGCTGAGGGCTTCTCAAAACTACTTGAGAAGAGCGGCGTATCCTGTTATCGGATAAGCCAGTATACAGGCATTGACCAAGCCTATCTAAGTAGACTCAAGAATGGCGAAAAGTGTAACCCCAGCCCTGAAGTTATTATGAAAATTGGTTTAGCTCTAACAAGGCTTAGTAACAAGATCAATATTAATGAGATCGAGTCTCTTCTGAACTCAGTAGGCCGATCACTTCGAATTAGGGCATAAATTTTCCTTAAGTGCTTGATAGGAGCGAGGTTTTCTACCTCTACCCTATTTTTTATCTCTGAACCAACAAAGCGTCATTTTGTTACCTAACGACCTGGCTGATTGCTTGCTGTTAAGTCAGTAAATTCTGGTAACTTTGTATAGCCGGTTTAGCCCGGTTTAGCTCTGAAATGTACCGCTAGGTCATTCTTAGTTTTCTGTGGTGGCAAAAAGTTCGTTTGCAAAAATGTTAGCAAAATTGGAAATAACCAAAATACAGACATAAAGCCATTAAGCTACGGCAAGCCAATTCAGTTTTATTGCTGGCAGATCAACAGGATCAGTGGCTTGTAGGACTGAGTCTAGAAATGATAAGCGACTATGATGTCTCGATAAAAAGTAAGGCTTGAATACAGACGACTCTTCCGCTATTGAATAGATAAGATCATGTAGTAACCTTATACGTAGAGCAGATTTTGCGAGATATCCATAATTACGGTCGCCTACATAATATGATAAATTTGTGAAAAATTGCGGGTCAAGGAATCGTAAATCATACAAATCACGCCTATTTAGTTCGCTAGAATCAAAGATTTCTTGGT
>CAZZFH010000539.1:0-1604 GCA_964653295.1 uncultured Candidatus Bathyarchaeia archaeon
GAGGTTTCCGCAGAAGCTGGGCTTTGGTTCTGGACCGGGCTTTCTCTCAATGACGAGGGGATAATCTACTTTCTGTTGGGGCTTTATGAGCATGCGCTTGCTTGTTGGAACCAAGCACTAACACTATTCAACGACCTAGATTACGCCTTCGGGGAAAGAGCAATCTATCGCAACTTAGGGTTGCTTTACTTCCTGCAGCGTGATTTTGCATCTGCTCTGGAGTATTGGGCAGTGTGCTACAAAATTGACGTACGAATGAATGAAACACTTGCGTTGGCCATCGAGCTCAACAATATGGCAGTAGTATATGCACTTTCCGATAAGTATGAACAGGCACTCAACGCGCTTGGTAAAGCGCAAATTTCTAATAGAGATCTGTTAAACGGAGATTTACTAAACAAGGCTTGTGAAGCAATCGTACTCGGGAACTTTGGTATGGTATATAGCATGATGGAGCAATACGGCCATGCAATGGAAGCTTTCCACAGGGCCTTAGCTGTTGTCAAAGAGGCATCACCGCAGGAATCTGGATTGCTATCTGTCACAGAGATTAAGTGGATGGTTGAATTCAACATAGGTTTGAGCTATGAAGAAAGTGGCCAACTGAGTATGTCCATCGCTCACTACAAGGAAGCCATTACCCTCATCGAATCGATCCGCCAGAATCTATCACACGAGGGCTTCAAGGTAGCCTATCAACAAAAGGCAAAAGTTGTTTACGAGCGATTGATCAAGCTTCTCATCGATCAACACCAAGGAGCTTCGGCGTTTACGTACGCCGAGCGCTGTCGTGCCCGCACGTTCCTCGATGCCCTGTATCAAGGAGGCATCACCGCTGATCAACTGATCAGCCCTGAGGCAGGGATCTCTAGTGGTGCGGTTGATCCCAGTAAGATTAACGAGGCCATTGCTTCAGGCCAGAAGGATCTCCAATCCAACGAAGCGGTGTTGGAGTACATGGTCACGGATACGGGTGTCTACCTGTGGGTGATCACCAAGGAGGGGATCGGTGATCCTTCCTTCATCAAGTACCAAAGAGAGCAGCTGATGAGCGATGTGATCATCTTGCGTCAGGCAATTGAGAACTCAAATTTAGATAAAATAACTGTTGGCGAATTTCTTGTTTCTTTCTACGACAAGCTGGTCAAGGAAGCCCTCGCCAAACTGTCAGGTAAAAAAGTAGATACCTTGATCCTCATCCCCAGCGGGCCTTTATGGTACCTGCCGTTCTCTGCCCTGATTATGACCGATCAAGACGGGGTCCCCAGTGGGGGTCTAGGAACTCGTTCTCCATACCTAGTAGAGAAGTTCATCTTGGCCTACCTTCCCAGCCTGGCGAGTCTCTCTTCACTAACGAAGGGAGAAACTGAAGCAGCAGGAGGTGTACGGCTATTAGCCCTAGCCGACCCTGAACTCTCTCCGGATCAATTGCGCGAAGGTGAAGGATCAGAGTGTGGAGAGGAGGAACCACTAGGCAGGTATGAGCAACTTGTGGCTGCGTGTCAGGCCTTTGCCGACCTCCTAGTGGGAAAGCCGCAAGAAGAGCAATGTGTGTATGCTGGGAGAGAGGCACAAGAAGTGCGGGCACACGAGGACACAGGGAG
>CAZZFH010000540.1:0-1601 GCA_964653295.1 uncultured Candidatus Bathyarchaeia archaeon
TACCTTGACTTCGAGACCATCGCACCGGCAGTACCATTATTCGATAACACCCGTCCCTACCAGGCAGTCCCTTTCCAGTTTTCTCTCCATATTGTCAATGACCGGGAAACCAAACCCAAGCATTTTTCATTCCTGGCCAGTAGTCCCGATGACCCCCGGCCAGCATTCCTGTCCGAACTAAAGAAGGTGCTGGGTGATTCCGGTAGCATCGTTGCATATAACCAGGGTTTCGAGGAAAGCATCCTTAAAGAGCTGGCTGTGGTGTTTCCCGAATACGATGACTGGATAACCGGCGTCCGGGGCCGGCTGGTCGACCTGCTCCAACCGTTCAGGGGCTTTTGCTACTATCATCCCCAGCAGAAAGGCAGCGCTTCCATCAAGAGAGTGTTACCAGCGTTGACTGGCAAAGGCTACGCTGACATGGAGATTTCCGAGGGTGGAGAGGCCAGTATTAAGTTCTACACCGTTACCTATGGCGAGGCTACGAAAGAAGAGCGTAATAAGGTGCGAGCAGACTTAGAAGAATACTGTGCGCTCGATACCGAGGGGATGATTTGGATCGTTGATAAGTTAAGAGACCTCTGTGACTGAAAAGGAGCAATTAAGTGACTATTTACGGTGCGGTCCCAAGTACAAACTACACTTAGATATAAAGCGGCGTAATGGGAGAGATAAATATGAAAAATTATTCACAAGTTGAAGTTAGCGAAAATGAACTGGAAGAATTGATAAGACATTATTCACCCAAGATTGAAGAGGGATTGATTTATGTTGATCATCAATTAAAAACTGATAGAGAACGGCGTCTTGACGTGCTGATGGTTGATAGCGGGGGAGCTTTAGTGGTTGCAGAGCTAAAAGTTTTTGAAGATGATGGGATGCTTCTCCAAGGCATTGATTATTATGATTACGTTACTAGAAATCATGAATTCATATGCCGTACCTATCCAAAATACAAAATCAAACCATCAGAACAACCAAGGCTCATGCTTATCGCCCCGAGTTTCTCAATCAGTTTCCTTGAAAGATGTAAATGGCTGTCGATCCCAACATTCTTGTATACCTTTCAATGTGTAAAGATTGAAGGTGATAATGATATAATCCCTATCTTCGCTGAAGTGAATCCACCGACAATGATAAAACCACCTGCCCCTCGACAGACAGCTGACCAGGTATTGGAATATATTACTGACCTTGATATGAGAGGTATGGCCTCTGCCCTGTTGGATGAAATTAAGAGTTGGGATGAAGAGAACATTGCAATTGATCCTATCCAATATTATATTTCATTGAAATTCAAAGGAAAAGTTTTTGCTTACTTAGGACCCAGACGAAGATTCTTTGGCCTTGAAGTTTTTAACCCTGATAGTAACTGGCCTTGGATAACCGTACATGCCGAAAACAAGGATATTGAACTTGAAAATGTAAGGAAGATGTTAAAAACGAGTATTGAACAAATCGAGTCGTAGCAGCCCGTAAACACATCTAGCGGCTCGTTCTTGAGAGTAAAGTTAGTATACTATGAAACTAACCATCCACCGTGGTACACATGAAATTGGCGGAAGTTGCCTCGAATTAACTTCTAAATCTGGTCATACCAG
>CAZZFH010000541.1:0-1590 GCA_964653295.1 uncultured Candidatus Bathyarchaeia archaeon
TAGTAGTGGTTTTTCAGATCACCATGTGCTCTTAGCAATTCATCAACCAAGGGCGCATCAATGGTTTGCACGAGCTGGCTGCGTATCTGGCTAATCACACTCTCATCCTTGCAACCGGCGAAACCTAAGTCTTAGTTGCCAGTTCTTCTAAGTACCTTTCTCCCGTTTGGGTTATCTGCCACGCTCTCTTCCCCTCTTTCTCAACAGGGGTCTCCATCAGGTAGCCTTTAGCGACACACTTTCCAATTACATCAGACAAATTTTGCGGACGTGCCATCCGTGCTAAAGTGTACGCCTCATCAATTTCGGCCCTCGTGACAGGCTCGTTCTTGGAGTGAAGATAGTAGTATGCTACTAGTAGAACCCTGTCTTTATGGGATGTTGACTTCCTTGATGCTAGGAACTCATTGAGTGCCATTGAGGGGCTGATAGCTTGCCTTGCCACAGGTCCCACAACTTGGGCTGGACTCACTGCCTGATCCAATAGCCACCGAAAGACGATTTCCAACGCAAGACCTTGATATGGCTCCTCGATGTCACTAACCAACTCTTTCGCTTCGGTGAATTTCTGCCTGATATCTTCCTTATTCACCTGCTTTCCTCCTTTGCCCTGTGCCCTTTCGCTTTCTAGTCTTCCTCTTTGTGACTGGTTTGGGCCCTTCCGTCTGTGCATCCCGAATCATCCCGGCGACTATGTGTAACTTAGCACTCGGCACATAACACTTACCTGACCCGGTCTTGGCAATGATTTTGTCGTCAAATAACATCTTTACGCTGTAGTTGACACTGCCTCCAGGTAAGTGTGTTTGCTCTATGATGGTCTTGGATGACGCCGCCTCCTCATCGGAGAGATGCCCCGAAGCCGAGACACCCTTTCGCCCAATAAGATAAGTCAGTAGTTTCAAATTGTTATTAAGCTTATTCCACTCTTCTGTAAAGACGAACTCCTGTCGAGTGGGATCAAACTGCACGTATGGCCCCAACACGGACTTCATCAATTCCTTGCTTAGTGCATCGATGTCTATTAAACCTCCCTCGGCCTCTACCATTTCCCACCTCCTGATTGATATATTATTTAGATACTATACTACAACATCTGATACATTTTGTCAATGTTATCTGCTATACAAATAAGATATATCAGCAATTTGATTGCCCTCAATAGCCCATGGTTCATGTAGACTGAGAGCCGATTCTAAGGTCAGTCTGGAAACGCTTGCTCTGATGTGATAATATACTAACGGCGAGTGCTCGTCTCTCGCATAAGCTCCTCAGGATTATTTCGGTACGATGGATATGGGGCCTACCCCGCCTCCCCAAGGTATTAGTAACAACGCTAGCGTTTTACCGCTAGCGCTTTTTTGTTTGGATAGGGCTTTAGTGATGATGTAGATCGATTTCGAATATTGCTTCTTCAGTCCGGTTAGGTGGTTTCCTCTACTCTCCGAGACAACAACGCTATCCCTTTTTATTAGCTTTAATACGACTATTTAGGTGGATGAGGCCCCTTCCTGGCGGGATACCAATGAGACATTATGCAATTCTGTTCAATGGGTTGACAGAACAAGCAATTGTGCCACGTGCTGTATC
>CAZZFH010000542.1:0-1582 GCA_964653295.1 uncultured Candidatus Bathyarchaeia archaeon
AGTAAGTGGCTAAATTGCCTACCAAGATTCTCTGTGATACTAATTTTCTATTAGTCCCCCTTCGATTTGGCGTTGATATTTTTACTGAAGCAGATGAGGCTCTCAACGACCTTACAGAGTTTTACGTATCAAGCAAGGTGCTGGATGAGATCAAATTACTCAGGAAAGATGCTAAGCCTAGCTTTGAGAAGGAACTATTGTTTGCCTTGAAGATAATTGAGCAATGCGAGTTAATAGAAGATAAATCAGAGACCCAAGTAGATGATTCGTTAATCCATTTAGCAAAACTGCATAACATGTTTATCGGAACCACAGATTCAGAGCTCAGAAAAAAGGCGCGAAAAGAGGGAGTCAAGATAATTTATCTCCGTCAAAAACGTTATTTGGTTCTCGATGGTTAGCCTCTGAACTCCTCTTTTAACTGGTTTCTGGTTAAATAATAACGCATAAGTTTTAAGTGATAATGCATTCCCATTGAGGAAATAGGCACCAACATCAGCCTAAGAAAATACGGTGTACGTCCTTGGAAACGAAGAAATGGCATTCAATTGAAATCGATGGCGTCTTAACCGCGTTGGAGACGAGCCGAGAAGGCATCTCCGACGAGGAGGCAGCCAAGCGTCTTGAAGAATATGGACCAAATGAGCTTAAAGAGGAGAAAAAGTCTCAATGGTATCATATTCTCTGGGAGCAGTTCACAAGTATTCTTGTTATCGTTCTCGTGATCTCCGCAGCCGTATCTGGTTATCTGGCTTGGCGGGAGGGCGAGGCAATGACAGACATGTATGTTATCCTGATCATCGTAGTCATGAATGGTGTTCTCGGTTTTGTTCAGGAGTATCGTGCTGAGCAAGCCGTAGAAGCCCTCAAAGCCATGGTTTCACCACGTGTACTCGTTTTAAGAGAAAGTAAGGAAAATTCTATTGATTCTAAGGAGTTAGTCCCGGGGGATATCATTCTGCTTGAGGCTGGGAGCCGGGTTCCTGCTGATAGTAGGCTTATTGAGGCTGCAAATCTTGAGGTTGATGAAGCTGCCCTCACCGGTGAGTCACGACCAGTTAACAAGAGACTTGCTGCTGTTAATGAGGAAGCGGGTGTTGGTGACCAGAAGAACATGGTTTTCATGGGCACTGTGGTCACAAATGGGAGAGCCATTGCGGTTGTCACTGAGACTGGTATGAAGAGCCAGTTCGGTAAGATCGCTGGAATGGTTCAGGCCATCGACGTTGAGCCCCCGCCACTCACACAGAAGATGGACAAGATGGGCAGGCAGCTCATCACGATCAGCCTAGCCCTGACCGTGTTCGTCTTCTTTGTCCTCTGGTTCGTACATGATAGGACACTTGAAGAGGTCTTTATGACCAGTGTAAGCTTGGCTGTCTCAGCTATACCCGAAGGGTTGCCGGCCGTACTAACGATTACATTAGCGTTAGGTACCAGCCGTATGGCTCGACAGAAAGCCATTGTACGTAGGCTTGCCAGTGTAGAGACCCTTGGAAGCACCACTGTGATCTGTAGCGATAAGACAGGGACACTGACCAAGAACGAGATGACTGTCACATTGATGCATGCAGCTGGAAGA
>CAZZFH010000543.1:0-1582 GCA_964653295.1 uncultured Candidatus Bathyarchaeia archaeon
GCCTCATTAAAGCTATCACGTAAATCCTTAAACATCAACTCTCCTCCTCGGTGTTCTCCCAGTGCCTTGATTGCTAAGTCCTTGAAGAACGTGTTAAGGTTACGGGGATTCATCGCCGTATTCTTGTACCCCTCAAAAATCCATCCCGTTAATGGTTTCCCACTAGCTAACCAGTGAGCTTTCAAGAAGTGAAGCAGGTCTGGGTTCAAGATTATCACATGGTCTACGCCTGTCTTATCTCGAACAGAATCCACATGAATAAAATCACGTTTCTCATTCTCAAAATCAATATTCAACCTATCCCAAGTCAAAGAAACAGTATCCGCAGGAGATAACCCACAATGATAACCAAACAAGATACCCAATGCCTGACGATTATCCGCTAACTCAACAATTAGCCTTAATTCATCATTATCAGGGTACCTTTTGGTTGTCTCTAACGCCTGAGCGATGTCGCTACTATCCTTGTTAGACTTCGCCCAAAAACTCTTGTCAAGCAATAGGTCTAGCCTGTTATTACTGAATAAACCAGCTATCCTTCCCAGATAAGCCTTGATCGTACCTGAACCATAATGGTGATCAACTAGGAACTGTTTGAACTCTTCCAGCTTATCCTCATAAAAATAACGTACCTTCCTATCATCACTCTTGTAATGCTCTTCCCGTTCATCGATAATCTGCTGAGGTGTCTTACTCACATAATAACAGAATACAGGTAAAACGGAGACATAGCCTTCCCATGTCTTATCATTGATTTTCGATTTGGCTACTTGCATAGCCTCACTGCTTCGCCAATCAGGATGCGCCTGTTTCCAAGCATTAACCTTCCTTCTTAACTCTATTTTCTTATTCTGAGATTCTTCCATGATATCCAATTCTCACACATCATCCTTTAATTGTTTCTGTACGAGAAATTCAAACGCACACTTTCATGTAACAAGTATATTCTTGGTGTGGATTGGATTGAGTTTTATGTTTCTTTGAGTTTTTGCGCATCGTCCATGAGGCGGGTTAGCTTCCTCAGCATCTCCAGTTGCTGTTCTCGTGTTTCTTTCAACTCTTCCTGCAGTTTTTTCATCTCACCAGATTGCCCCTGCTTTACTTCATCTAGTTCTTGTTGAAGCCTTTGAACCATATCAACGTCTACTAGACCATAAGGCTCATTACGGGATAACAGATTCAAATAGGGAGCAGCTTTTCGATACTCGTTCCTATAATAGGAGACATCTCGAAAACTCTTATCATACTCTAGCTTGTCAATCTTGTGCCCCATGAGATATTCACCCATCAGGTGTTTAGCTGGAGACTTGGACCATAGCGATCGGAACACATCACGCATCTCATGCAATCCCTTTCCAGTCTTGTCTTTTCTGTTCCCTTTTTTCACAGGCTCAACTAAACCAAGTTCCCTCAGATGCCTTAACCAGTAATCTCGTAAAGCTCGTTTTCCTACAGAGTCACCGTGAATAGTAACAAATATTGACTTTTGTCCCTTAGGTATTGCTCCCTCTCGAACTCTTTGAGCTCGGTGCTCTAACCACGCCTTAATCTTGGTTACTGCATCACGGCCAACAAACGTGTA
>CAZZFH010000544.1:0-1571 GCA_964653295.1 uncultured Candidatus Bathyarchaeia archaeon
CCCAAACCCTCTAAAAGATAGAATTGACGACAATTTTATATATAATCTCCCAGAGCATATCGATCTTGCCCGTTATGTCAAGAAAATTGTTACCAATCAAGGTTCTATTGGTTCCTCTTCTTCCTCAGGCTCTTCCTCGATAAAGCTTGTGAGGCTGCTCTGCTCCGCCAATACCGTGTCCAGCCGTTTCCATTCCTGCTCATCCACGACTCCACCCACTTGCTCCTTGATGGTCTTAGCTAGTCGTGGACCAATCAGAGGCAGGGCAGTTAGCTGTCTTAGGTCTGCTCGCTTGAGCTTGGCTGTTGTGGTGAACCCTGAGTTGTAGAGTACCTGTGCGCGGACCCTGCCTATTCCCTTGAGCCTTACCAGTGGTAGCAGCTTCTTTGAGACCCCATGCTTTACACGGGTCCTGAGCTCTATCAGGTGTCTTCTAGGCTCAGGCATCCCAAGGGTCCGTGCGAGTTCATGGGCTGAGTATAGGAGCCATTCACCGTTGGTTACTGCGCTGTACCTGTCGCCTGGCTGGACATTGTAGCGTTCTAGGAGATCGTTTTCCGAGACCTCACTGATCCACGCCTCTAATACCATGGCTGTCTTGACTTCTCCCAGTGATTCCTCGTAGTCAATGTAATCGTAGCCTTGGGTGAGGTGGATAGCTATCTCGTCTCTATGGTCTTCAAGGTAATTTTCCACGAGCTCAAAGTCATTTCTTCTGGGTCTGAGAATAGGTCGCATATCTGGAGTGTGACAGATGAGATGAAGCCACGTAAAGTCCGTGATGTCCAGTGCTCCTTGTTTGAGACCATCACGCAATACTACAGCGGTTAATGGATCGATACACAGTTCGCTTACCCTGCGACCAAAGTCTGTAGCTATGAGGTGGTCTCCTTCATATTCGATCATGCCTTCCCGGTTGAGGTAGCGGAGGATTCCTCCTAGTATGAGCTTGATGCCTGCCGTAGGATAATTATAGCCGTAGAAGGTTGAGCCGAAGAAATCCAGTAGGCTGTTCTCGCTGTGAGCATAGTCAGCCGCTATAGCTGCAAGAGTATGACCTCTTAGCGCTGATTCCTGCGCTAGCCTGCTATCGATCCTCTCTGGGTTACTGAGAATATAATCTTCCATGAGGAAATCTTGTTCATCCTCGCTACTGGCTATGAGCAAGGCTATTCCCTCTTTGTCATATTGGGGGCGTCCTGCCCTGCCGCTCATCTGCTTGTACTCCATGACCTTTATGGGCTGCATACCGTAGCCGGGCATGAAGCGCCTATAGTTTCCGATTACAACGGTTCTGGCTGGTAGGTTTACGCCTGCAGCTAGTGTGGGTGTGGCGCTGAGTATCTTGATGTATCCCTGTTTGAACGCGGTCTCGATGATTCGCCTATGTTCCCTATTCAAACCAGCATGGTGAAAGGCTGCGCCATTAGAGACTATCTCTGCTAAGTCATCTGTTAGCCTCGTTTTTTCTCCGTGACTGCTTATCTCAGATGCTATCCTGTGGAGTTCTGTCTGTTCTCTTCTGGAGAGTCTTTTCTTTAGTGCGTTTCCCGTAGTGCGGGCTGTGCTCT
>CAZZFH010000545.1:0-1568 GCA_964653295.1 uncultured Candidatus Bathyarchaeia archaeon
CCACCGCGTCGATGTTGGTCACTGCCTCATTCTCCTCTAGGGCATGGATCACCAGCCCCAGGCCCAGCCCAGCTACCAATACCTTGCCGCTCGCGGCCTTAGCTAGATCCTGCATCCCATACCAATGCAGTGGATCGTCCACCATCCAGATCTCTTTGCCTACCATCAGAGAGGTAACCGGTATCGGCTTCTTCACCGTGAAATAATCATAGCCCCGCACGCCTTCCATGTTATAGAATCCCTTTGTATAGGATTTACGGGATAGCCTCGCTTTACCATTCTTCGAGAGTGGATATTTGGTGGCGGGGGTCTCCCATGAGTCTATCTTCAGGAAGCTGGGTTCAAGTTCGCTCATGCTCTCATCCCTCATCGTCGCCCATTAAACGGATGGGCTCCCACCCGGTTGAGTGCTTTCCTTCAGAAGTCCATTTTGCTACACAGGTTTTACAAGGCTCAATATGAGCAGGTAAATCTTTGTGTTTACACGTTTGACACCCTTTTTCAGTCATTTTCCTTCTCTTCCTCCCAGACGTCTGCCTTTCGGTTCCGACTCCCAGACATAATCAATGATGTCGCCGTACTCATCGTATTCAATTATTCTAGCTTCCTCCCAATAGTGCTGGTTCCCCGTCAGTTTAACCTTCTTCCCCAGCTCTATCAGCTCCCGCAAGTCGTCGGACTTGGCTAGAGGGGTCTCCTCGTGCTTGTCACCCATCCACCCGTAGTGTCTGGCCTTCTCTAGCTCATACTTCATTTTTCCTTCTCCTCAACTTTCTGGATACTAGTTAGAACCTTCTTCATAAGATCAATGTCCGCCTGGATGCCTGGATTATATTTTTTTATTCGGTGAGTTAGGACAGCCCAGAAGTTGATGTCTACGGGCTCTCCTTTAAGGTGGTTCTTTATTGTCTGTCGTTCCTTGTCAGTGAAAATAGAAGTCCTCATTTAGGATTTCTCCTTCATTATCTCCATAACTTTTTTCCATCTCTTGAATTCTGCTCGAGAATCTATCTGTATCCCGCCAGCCGTGACACTCTTACACTTAAGTAGTTCAATGAATTCTTCTGCTTTCTCCAACTCATCAAACTCAAAGGGCTCTCCTGGATTAACCTCATCCGGAGTAAAGAACATCTCTTCTGCATCATCGGCATCAGCTTCCTCGTTCAGTTCGACTTCATAACAGAGAGGTTCCCATTTGATCGGTTCGAAGTCGGATTTTCTACCCGATGCTACGTTATAAACTGTGATTAGTTCACCCACCTCAACTACCTGCATCTCACCCATCCACCAGATTACTTTTTTACGCCGAGGGAATCCGTATTCAGTTGTAACCAGCTCTATTTGACCTATGGGGGACATGATTTTCTTGCGCTCGGTAACCTTGCCTTTGAAACTCATTTAGACCTCCTCCGCTGCCTTGATCTTATCGGCTAAGACGAGTATCGCCCTCTTTGCCTGTGGGCTTAACTCTTTCCAGTTGTCAAACTCTACGCTTGGCCCCGCTTTTTCAAAGTATGTTATATCATCCACGGAGTCGAGGACTATGTCCCATTGATGGGATCCTTGCT
>CAZZFH010000546.1:0-1566 GCA_964653295.1 uncultured Candidatus Bathyarchaeia archaeon
TTCTATTGTTTGTAGATTCCTATCGTTCATGATCAGTCGCATGTCCCAATCATAAACGAGTTGCCCTAACTTCTCAGGCTCATCTCGCGTTAGAAATCGATACCCTCTCCAGGCTCATCTTGTATTGGAAGAGACTACCTCTTGCCATCCGACACCACCTTTGCTATAATTTGAGAGGATTATGGTAAAGTTTCCTTACATGTCTTCCTTTTGACCATTCGTCCGGAGGTATCTGCGGAAGTGTAGTTCTTTTTTGGCTGATTTCTATCAGAGGGCTGGGGTAACGTTCTCTCTAGGAACGGGGGTTGGATGTGTTATCACATATAATAAAGGGTGGACAAAATCCAGAGAAGGATGTTGAGAGAAATGAACTGGGAAATTAAAAAATACCCGATGTATTATGGTGGGGTGAAGCAGGTCTATCCAAATGTTGCTCCTGGCGCACCCATATTCTCAAGGGCTGTCAAGATTGGTAATTTGATTCTTCTCGGCCCGATGGCTGGTCGAACTTTAGAGAGTAGTTGGGAAAGAATGGAGATATCAGATAATTTGGAAGAGCAGGTCGCCGCAAGCCTTGACAAGCTCAAGCTTGCTGTCGAGGAGGCCGGTGGGTCTATGGACAATTTCGTTAAGACTACCATAAGCGTCAGGGACCTCAAGGATTATCCTCGTGTACGGAAGGCTGAACAAGAGTATTATAAAAAGCATGCCCCTCTCTTACTAGACGAGCCACCAGTTAGCACTTTCATTAGGCCTGTTTCTGCTGCTAGATGGGTTTATTTAGAGGAGATAGGGGCAATAGCTGTCGTTAGTAGAGATATGCCGGATTGGGAAATGAAAAAATACCCAATGTATTATGGTGGAGTGAAGCAGACTTATCCAAATGTTGCTCCTGGGATGCCTATGTTATCGAGATCCGCTGTGGTGGGCAATCTGATTTTTGTCTCTAGTATGGATGGTCGGAGTTCAGAGACTGGTGAGATCCCATCAGATAAAGTGGAAGACCAGATGGTCATTGCTCTTGACAAGATCAGGTTTGCTTTGGAGGAAACGGGTAGTTCTATGAATAACATAGTCAGTACGGTTGTGTATCTTAAGAAGCTAGAGGATATGCACCGTATACGGAAGGTTGAACTAGAGTACTATCAAAAACATGCACCTCTCCTATTGAGAGAGCCACCAATTAGTGGTATTATACAGCCTGTTTCCCTAGCTAAGCCGGATTATCTGATAGAGATAGAGGCGATAGCCGTTATTAAGAGGGATAGACCTGGGTGGGAAATGAAGAAATACTTAATGTATTATGGTGGTACGAAGCAAGCTTATGCCAGATCTGTCGTAGTCGGCAACCTGATTTTTTGCTCTGGTGTAGATCCACTGAGTCCAGAAACTGGTGAGATTCAATCAAACGTTTTCGAGGAGCAGATGGTCACATGTCTTGATAAGATCAGGTTTGCCTTGGAGGCAGCAGGTGGTTCTATGAATCGCATGTTCAGTCTCTCAATGCTCATCAAGAACATGGGGGATTATGCACGCATGCGAAAGACAGAGCTAGAGTATTATCAA
>CAZZFH010000547.1:0-1563 GCA_964653295.1 uncultured Candidatus Bathyarchaeia archaeon
GGAGTCTCCGAAGGTCTATTCCTTGATCTCAGACGACAATGTGGTCCGGCCTCGATCTTTTGCTGAAGTATCCTTACTTCAAGAGACTACTATATCGATACTGCGCAAGTACCTTGAGAAGTACTACCGTGTGTGCAAAGAGCGATGGGATTCTAAAAACAGGGTTTACGCTCTTTTGGATGAGAATGACGACAATTTCCAAGACTATTCTATCCGTATTGCCAGAAGTGAAACTGACCTCATTGCAGCGGTTAAAACACTGATTGATGAAGGAAATCGCATATACAAGGATGAGACACGAGAGCTTCCGAACATCCATTTTGACCGTCATTTATACCAGCCTCTGCTTATTGAACGAGGGGATAGATTGATAAGTAAACCCCCTGGCTTGAATCAAGAGGAACAAAGGTTTGTAAACGATCTACGGGAATTAGTTCGTCAAGAGACTAGCAAATCATTGGCGAATAAGGAGATTTTTCTCTTACGTAATCTAAGCCGGGGAAAAGGTGTTGGATTCTTTGAAAATGAAGGCTTCTACCCCGACTTTATATTATGGATTAAGGAGGGAAGCCAGCAGCGAGTGATTTTCGTCGAACCACATGGAATGCTTCACGAAAAGGCTTACGAGCTCAGTGATAAGACGACGTTACATGAGCGTTTATGTGAATTGTCAAAATCCTGGGCTAAAAAAACTGACCTAAAAAATGTAAGCTTAGATTCATACATCATTTCAGCTACACCGTACGAAAAACTACGCCTTTACTATGGTGATGGCACTTGGTCTCGAAGTGATTTCATAAGTAAGCACATCCTCTTTCCTGAACCACCTGAAGTTGTTGATTATCTGAAACCTCTTTTCGGGGCTAGTTAAATCAACTGCATTTCACCGGAAGGCTCAGAATAACACACACATGAATTGCTGAACTGTAGTAGTCCAGACTCAAGCAACAATAGCTTATTTCGTTACCTTTGGAGAACAAAAAGGGGGGCTGGACATCCCGATACTGGGACCATCCAGCCCCCCTTAATTCTTTTGGTTATGTCAGAGTAAATCTAGCTCTTTCCGATTCTGAACATCTTGGTGCCACATACAGGACAAACTCCCTGGGTTGCCGGCCTTCCGTTTTTCATAGTTATAGCCTTGGCGTCCTTCATCTCCCTTTTAGTGCGGCATTTCATACAATAGGCCTGCATATATTACCTCCCTGGTGAATAATTGTATTGAGATTAATCTATTCGACTCACGAAGTCAAATCCGTAGTGGTCTGGATAAAAAAATAGGCCGGGATAAACTCCCCGGCCTATTCTGCTAATGACTGGATAGCTTAAAACGTAAACAATGCTGGCTGTCCAATCCCCTTCTGCATCTCTGCATCTTCTTTATTCTGTCTTCGTTCAGCTTTGTCTCTTTCCAACCTGGCTTTGATACGCTGGCGGTAGAGCCATTCCTTAAGCCGGTTGAGGTCTCTCTTCTGCTCATCGGTTAGTGACTCTACCCGGATATCATATGGTACCTGGCAGTCTTTATGTTTGGAAAATGCTTTGGTGGTCACATAGAGGTAA
>CAZZFH010000548.1:0-1561 GCA_964653295.1 uncultured Candidatus Bathyarchaeia archaeon
TCAAGAACACATCGGTTTCTTAGAGGACAAGGGCTATCTGAGGCGTTTCGATGAAGAGGGTCAAAACCTCTTGAGGACTACTGATGCAGCCACTCCTTTCCTTGATGCCTTCAAGGAGATGTATCTTGAGTTATTCAGTCGTGGACCTGATTTCAAGCTCTAAGCTTTGTTAATAGCTTCTAAATATCTCCTCCCACATAATTTCTTTCATGTCTTTTACTACTCGCCCAGTTATCATGGGTACCAACGGGATGGTGACAAGCACACACTATCTAGCAACCATTGAAGGTCTCAGAGTACTTCAAGAAGGTGGAAACGCGGTTGACGCCAGCGCTACCATGTGGTTCTGTCTTTCTCTACTCAAGCCTCATTTGATCGGCGTGGGTGGAGAATGCCCTATTCTTCTCTATCTTGGTGATGAGGAGAAGGTTGTCTCTGTTAATGGTCAGGGAACCGCACCAATGGCAGCGACTATTGACTGGTTCAAGGAACAGGGATATCCATTGATACCTGAGGATGGTTTTACTCCTGCTTGTGTACCGGGGGCTTTTGATGCATGGATGAAGACCCTTGATGAGTATGGCTCGATGGGGTTGCCCCGTATACTGGAGCCAGCTATCAGGATAGCCACTGAGGGGTTCCCTATGTTTCCTACTCTAGCCGCCTTTCTTGGTAGACTGCAGAAACGGTTCAATGAGGAGTGGCCAAGCTCAGCTAAGGTGTATCTGAGGGATGGAAGGGCGCCTGTTGTTGGTGAGTTGCAGAATAACCCTGATTGGGCGAGAACATTCACGAAGGTTTGTGATGTTTTTTCTGGGGCTTTGAGTCGTTCGGCTGGGTTTGATGATGTCAGAAACTACTATTATGATGGACCTATCGCTGAGGGTATCATCGATTTTATGCAAAATACGACCTGCAAGGATGTCTACGGCAAAGAAAACCATGGACTGCTCACAAGGGAGGATATGGCTGGGTATGAGACACTATTTGAGGAATCTGTTTCGGTGGATTACCGTGGTCTAACCGTACACAAATGCAATACCTGGACTCAAGGGCCTGTTCTTCTGCAACAACTGAACCTGCTGAAGGGTTATGATTTGACTTCAATGGGGCACAATAGTGTTGCGTATATTCACACAGTTATGGAGGCTGCAAAGCTGGCTTTTGCTGATAGGGAGCATTATTATGCTGACCCGGAGTTTGAGGATGTGCCGCTTGATTGGCTCCTCAGCAAAGAGTATGCGGCTGAACGCCGAGAGTTAATTGATCCAGAAAAGGCTTCAATGCTTCATAGACCCGGTGGGGTAGAGCCTGTGAGGCTTGATGAGAGTGGGCAGAAGTCATGGTTTGAGGGGGATACTGTTCATCTTGAGGCTGTTGACTGTGATGGTAATATGGTTTCAGCGACCCCTAGCGGTGGCTGGCTTAGAACAACCCCAGTCATACTCGGCTTAGGTTTCCCAATAGGTACTCGGGGTCAGTTCTTCCATCTTGATCCCAATCATGTTGAGGCATTGAAGCCTAGGAAAAGACCCAGTACGACATTAACCCCCAGCCTCGT
>CAZZFH010000549.1:0-1561 GCA_964653295.1 uncultured Candidatus Bathyarchaeia archaeon
AAAAGTATAGGTTAGCTACTCATAAAGCATTAAAAGTTGTTTTTAAGAAGATGCAACGATAGATAATTGCTTTAGTTCAGTTACTGATAGAGTTACCTCTCTATACTGAATCATATCTAGGTGCCATGCCATTCAAGTGTGTAATTTTTGATGTCAGCGGGACGATTCAAGACGACCTTTATGTGGTCTGGCGAGCTAACGCAGATGCCTATGACGCTTTCGGCTTCAAGAGCTTTAAGACTATGGAGGAGTTCAGAAAGAAATTCAGGCTGCCTGTTCCAGAATTTCACAGAGATAACGGAATACCCCCGAACCTTGTAAAACAGGTGGATGGGAAATTTCGCGAGTTCTACCCCCGGTATTCTTCTCACGTTAAGATGTTTCCTGAGGTTAAAGAGGTACTTTCTCAGCTTAGGGAGAAAAAAATATTGCTGGGAATTGCGTCAAATATTCCGACTATATTTCTAAAGGAACATCTGCAGAACTTTGAGATAGAAAGCTATTTCAGTGCTATTACTGGTCAAGAGGATTGTGATGAACAAAAACCATCCCCCAAGCCAGTTTTAGTAACCATAGAGAAGCTGGGGGTGAAGCCAGCAGAAGCTATATATGTTGGGGATATGGAGGAGGATATTATCGCTGGGAAAAGAGCCGGCACTTATACTGTGGCGATAAGTAGCAAGGCAAGCTACCATCCACGCTGGAGACTGGAGAGGCAGAAGCCAGATTATATTATTTCGGGTCTGGGTGAGTTAGTTACTTTGTTTGGGGATTAAGTAATAGTCGTTACCTTCTGTTACTTATATCAATCTTATTTATCTCGTCCACCCCTTTCAGTGAGGAGACCATACCCTCAATAGTATTCTTGAAGATTTTGCTGACGAAGGGTTTAATTGGAACGAGAGCGTTATTTAGATTGATTTCAACAATGTCCCCTTTAATTAAAATCTTAAGATTCTCTATTTCCCCCGTCCCCTCCAGCGCAGCTATCATGCCACCGATAGTATGGTCAATAAATCCCTGGACAAAGTAGTCAAGCTCAATAGGTGTATCGTTAACAGAAAGACCCATCTCCTTGGTCATTTTGCCATCCTCCTTTCTTTCCTGAACATTAAAGGTCTAGTTTATCCCAGAGAATATCGTTTAGTTCAAACACCGGGCCGTCTGCGCACACCTGCTTGAGTCCACTCTTTGTCCTCAGTGTGCACCCATAGCAGATTCCACGCCCACACCCCATCCTCATTTCCAGTGAAATCTGGACTGGCTTATTAGACACTTTCAATTGGGGAAAATCATGGCCTATATGATGGTACATTGAGAGTGGGCCACAGGCGAATACTTGGTCTGCCCAATCGAAATAATCTGGAATTAGCGTGGTAACAAGTCCCCTCTTCCCCTTAAGGCCATCTTCGCTAGTAAATATTATGTCTATTCCTTGGGGGAAAAGATTTTCAACATCAAGCTGTGCCGAAGTCCTTGCCCCTACGAGCAGTTTTATTTCACAGGTTTTTTCTACAGCTTCCTGTGACAGAAAAGACAGTGGTGCTATGCCCATACCGCC
>CAZZFH010000550.1:0-1558 GCA_964653295.1 uncultured Candidatus Bathyarchaeia archaeon
GCCGTGGCTATCGTTTATTACTACCTCGGCGTCGGGTTTGTATCCTAGTATGGCTTCGCAGAGGGCGACCATCTCCATGGTCTGGAGTCGCTTGTTTTCCTGCTGGTCTACTTGGTCTCGGCTTCTTGTGGCTATTCCGCTTACGCCTTCCTGGTCACTACTGATATAGAGCTTCATCGGTGTTCCCTTAGGGTTATTTTTTGTTGCCCATGTCTGCCTATGTGGCGGCCTAGCTCGTAAAGTTCGTCTAGTTTTTCGGTTATCTTGGCGAAGATGTATGTGGGTTCTACTCCTTCTGGTGGTCCAAAGAACCTGCATTTACCGTAGGTGATGAATAATCCATGTCCTACTGGGTAGAAGCCTACTTCTCCTGCTGAGCCGTAGATGCTGGGGTTCTCAGTGTAGTCGGGGAAGTCTGCGTTGGGCCATAGCCCGTGGTCTCGGGCCATTTGTTTTAGCCTGAGGTCGTGGCATTGGAGTCCTTGTCCGCTCCAGAACTGGTGCCATGTTACGCTTTCGAGGGGCAGGATGCTGAGGAATGCCTTTACTGTTTTGGGGGCTTTTTCCGTCATTAGTTCTGCGATGAAGGTTTTTTCTCCTATTTGGATCTCGATCTTTTCAACTGTCAAAATGTTTCACATAAATACCAAGTTCTATCAGAATAAAAAATGTGAGCAATGGGTAGAAAGATAAACTCACCTTACTCATGTATTCTGTTGTGGGGTTGGTTGGTTGCTGATTAAGAATGGGCTCGTTGTGACGATGGATGCTTCCAGGCGGGTTATCCGTAATGGGGCGATAGCGTTGTCTGGTGACCGGATTGAGGCGGTTGGCAAGACCCTTGAGTTGGAGAGGAAATACTCTGGGGAAGCCTCGATTGATGCGCATGGCAAGATGATCCTCCCTGGTTTTGTAAATACGCATAATCACTTGTATCAGACTATTATGCGGGGTCTGAGTGATGATGGTGAGGGTAAACGATCAACAGAGTACAGATGGGATATCCCTCTGCTCCAGGGGCTTACCCGTGAAGCGTGTTATGCTTCTGGTATGTTATCCGCGGTTGAGATGATAAGGAGCGGGATAACCACAACTCAGGATAGCCATTACATTAACTTCCACAGGGATTCTATTGATGGTATCGCGGAATCAGCCTCTGACGCTGGTCTCCGCTTGGTGCTGGGTAGGGGTTCATGGGATCTACCTGGTCTTGCCCCAGAGGAATTAACTGAGGATATTCCAACTGCTTTGAGTGAGAGTAAGCAGGTGGCTGAGCGTTGGCATGATGGTGATATGGTTAAGGTGATCTTTGAGGCTTCGTTGCTCAGTCAGGTCTCGGATGAGTTGATCCTTGAGACCAAGGCGGCTGCTCGTGAATTGGGGTTGGGCTGGGGTATGCATATTCAAGGACCTTTGGGTAGTCACCGGGATGATCCCCGGAGCAAGGATGCTTCCCTCAGGCGTTATGGTGGTAGGGCTATCGAGTATCTGAATAGCTTGGGGGTTTTGGGCTCTGATTCTTTGCTTGTTCACTGTACCTTTACCTCGAACCGGGAGA
>CAZZFH010000551.1:0-1554 GCA_964653295.1 uncultured Candidatus Bathyarchaeia archaeon
TATGGTGGAGCCGAGTATGCTATGGCTTTCGGTAAGAACGAGATGCCCGGCTACCATACGGGAGCAGCGGCTCATATCGGGCACCTTGTGGGAAGCAGGCATAGCCACCTTGATACCGCTGGTTACAGTCTTGACCAGAAGATACTGAAAGGTCAGGATATGAATGATGAGGAGACAGTGGAGGCGTTGCTAGGTGAGGAGGCTTGGCGACAGGTGCTCAGTAGCCTTGTGATTTGTTTCTTCGCTCGTGGATTGTATACTCATGAACTTGTTGTCAAGGCGTTGGGAACCGCTGGTCATAAGATTGATGAGGAGGGTCTTAACCGTCTGGGATTGGAGATACTACGGGAGAAGAACAGGTTCAAGATCCGTGAAGGATTTGACCCCTTGAATATCAGGATTCCGCTGCGGGTCTTTGAGACTGAGAGTGCACGTGGCATGATCCGTGAGGAGACTATCCGTGAGGCTATCAAGAGCTACTTTGAGAAGATGGAGCTCTAACCCTCCTTACTGTAACGCTTTTTAGTTTATGACCCTAAGACAGTAAAGAAAGTTTTAGGCGTAGCAGGTTTTCATGTTGAGTTTGAAGAACTAATGTGGTTTGGATGTGATATACTCAAAGAGAAGAACAGATTCAAGATACGCGAAGGATTCAACCCAGAGATATTCAAGATACCGGAGAAAATATATGAGACACCTAGCGCAAAGGATGTAATTTCTGAAGTAGCCATAAGAAAAGCCATCATTTTATTTTTCAAGGAACTCAGGGAATAAAAAAGGGGGATCATATCCCTAAGTGTGTTTACTCGACTCGTTCTAGTTTGAAGACAACTGGCCTCAAGCCATCGGTGCAGCAGCTAACCATGCTACCGGGTTTGTTAATCCATCGGAAGTCTCCGCCTAGTGCTAGGTGGGCTACATCCCTCTGAATGTCAGCCCAAGCCCATGCACAGAATCCCTCAGGCATCCTCAGATCCTTGCTCAGATAGGTTTTTCCTGTCTCGACTGCGTCGCATACTGGGTTTACGTTTTTGGCTGCGAGTTCATCGAATATCTCGCCGGGTTGCAGCTTGGCTACTACTGTTATTTTTACGTCTGCCATAAGAATCACTGATTCTAGTTTCTTTTTGTATAAAAGATTCTTGTTAAATATTCAATTATGCTCTCTTTCAATTGATTGTAATGGGTAGAAACAAGCAGTATGATGGATACAAGGCATACCAGTACCTTGAACCCGGAAAAGACTATAGGGAATTCAAGCTACGCAAGGCTGTAATCGATGAGTGGTGGGAACCAGTGCCCCTCAGTAAACCAGAGGAGGAAAGATTCGAGGAAATAATGACCAAATCAGTGGTAATGGACCTCCACGCCCACCCAGATATCAGCCCAGCTGACCCCTATGAGATCAGGGAACTGGATAAGGAGGGCAGGAACTTCATCGCCTATGAGGCTCTCGCCATGAGTGGCTTGGACTGTGTCTTCGATAATATGATGGATGGCTCAAGCTTCATCAACACCAAGCATGGGTGGGACTGGAACAGCACCATACACGAT
>CAZZFH010000552.1:0-1548 GCA_964653295.1 uncultured Candidatus Bathyarchaeia archaeon
TATCAGAATAAGTGCATTAACTCCTCTCTTTATGGCTATAATCCCCATTCCCATTCTTTTCACCTAGTTAATAGCTATTACATAGTAAATTTTTTTTTAACTCTTTCTATGTGAAGAAAAAAAATGGGATATTAGATTTTTAATTTCGTGAACGTTGGTAGAGGACTACTACCACTACTAATAGGACGACAATTGCGCCTACATAGTAGATTGTGTAGTCTGTCTTAGGTGGAGGAGTAGGCGGGCTAGGTCCAGGTGTCCCAGACTCACCAATGCTTGATGTTTCTGTACTACTGATTGATCCGGCGTATTCCGCGCTGCCAAGGCATTCCGCCTTGAAGCTGATATCTCCCTCCGTTTCAGGTCTGTAACTAATACTAGCAACACCATCCTGGTCTGTCTTAGATGAGCCGAATATAAGACCGCCTGCTGAGAAGTCGATATAGGTTTCTTCTATTGGATCACCATCTTCGGTTGTTAATGTCGCAGAAATCTTCATCGACTCTTCTCTAGTCCCCGTGCTGGGCACCGAGAGTGTTAACAGTGTTTTTGTAGCTGCTTTTGCTCCCTTCAGATGCAGGTTCATGAATCCTATCATGTCCAAGTATGATAGTGATCCGTAAGGAAGGGCATTCTCATATCCTTCCAACTTTTCTATATTAACCGCAAGTAGCGAATGATTCCTTATGACGAGGGCATTTGGACATTGGTGGGATAGTATCATCTGCATCTCATAAAGGATTTCGCGGAGACGTTCTGGATCAGACTCGGAAGCTGCTTGTACGTCTAATGCATCGTATGTGGCGTTGCTGAATCCTCTGCGGTTGAGCCCGCCTTCTTGAGCCATAGAAGTTGTATACCAGCTGAGCATTTCACCCGGCCACGCTGTATCGGGGGTCCAACCGCCGTAAGAACAGTCAAAGTCGAACTCCAGTTTTACCTTATTCCAGAAGGCTGGACCAGATCCTGCCTCTAAATCGATGTTTATCCCTGTCTCCTGCATACATGAGACTAGTACCTGAGCCATTCTCACATAGATGTCACTGGTACTGACGAGCATTGTTATTTCTAGGGGGCTACCATCTGGATAATCCCTCCAGCCATCTTTGTCCTGATCGATGTACCCTGCCTCATCAAGAAGTTCTTTAGCTTTAGTGATGTCGTATTCGTAGATAGGGACATCTGGATTGACCCAATCCCCATATGCCGGTGGCAGATAACGAAGATTCTTATATGCATAGCCAAGGTAGACCGTATCTACCAGTGTATCTCGATCTATGGTGTAACAGAGGGCGCGTCTGAAGTCGACATCACTGAATGGAGGTCTACGGTTGTTCATTGAAACTTCTCGGAAACCTGGGGCTTCAGTTTTGAAGAGCTTCACGTTTGGCATACCTAAGACTTTAGCTACATCAGTCGGGTTAAGTTCAACCACATCTATTTCACCCTTATCAAAGGCCATAACCGCCATATCGTGTTGCGGGATGACCATCGAGAAGAAGCTGTCTATGTAAGGTCTTCCACCCCAATAGTCTTCATAAGCTGCTA
>CAZZFH010000553.1:0-1545 GCA_964653295.1 uncultured Candidatus Bathyarchaeia archaeon
GTTGCATGGACCTGTCCCGGTGCCTGTGGTGCCTATCTTTTCTTTGAGGTATCCCTTGTTGTCCTCGTCTATGTGTTTCTGTTCGATTATGGCACACTGGGGGTCGAGTCCAAACCGGTCCTTGATGCCAGTAACCTCTATCTCTTTGAGGAGAACCTCTGGGTTCACCAATACGCCTGGTCCTATGAGTTGAAGGGTTCGATCGTTTACGAAGCCGCATGGGACCATCCTTAGCTTGTATTTGACATTGTCTTTGACCACTGTGTGTCCCGCGTTTGGTCCTACGCCTCCCCTTGCGACAACCGCGGCGTCCTCTGATACCGCGAGGTATGATACGATCTTTCCTTTTCCACCGTCTCCGAAGAATCCGTCTACAACAATACTACAGCTCATAATGCTCACCGAGCCGATGAAACCACCATAACTATTGATATAAGTTTAACGCATATAGTGGCTTCAAACCAGCATGGTTTTAACATAAAAATGTAAATAACAAGGGTTTGGGTATACTTGGTTTTACTAAAGGAAAGAGCCCTCAATTCGTTGTCAATTATCTTATAATATCCATGTTGTGTATTATCCTCGACAGGCATGAATCCACTTGAATTGATATCTGGTGAACGAATAATCGAGCTAACCAAGACCCTCGTTGAGATACCTTCTGAGACTGGGAAAGAGAAGGAAATAGGGGACTGGGTGATAAATTTCTTTGAGAAACTGGGCTTGAGTAAGATCACAAGACTTCCTGTTGAGGAGGCGGGGGATACGGTATATGCGGTTCTCAATGGCGGTGATGGACCCAAGATGATGCTTAACTTTCATATCGATACATTTGATGCCTTTGAGGGATGGGATACACCACCATTCAAAGTAGTCGAAAAAGGTGATCGTATCTATGGGCTTGGCGCCCATGATATGAAGGGGGGCACGGCTTGTGCCCTCGCGGCGCTTGAAGCAATCGTAGAATCAGGGGTTAAACTCAGTGGTGATTTGATAATCAGTGGTACCAGCGATGAGGAGTACTGGAGCCGTGGAGCCCATGAACTCATCAAATCAGGGATACTCAAGGAGTGCAAATACTGCGTTGTGCCTGAACCATCTGATCACGCTACGATTCTTATTGGTCAGCTTGGTAGGCATGTCTTCAAGCTCAGGTTCTACGGTAGCTCTGTGAGCGCTGCCTATGATGAGGGAGTGAATGCGGTGGTTGATGCCTCTAAGGTGGTGGCTGAGTTTGAGAAGCATAAGCCGGATGGGTTCGGTTATATGCCCGAATATGGTATGCGGGGAAGCCTCTGTGTTACTGGTCTTCATAGTGGTGGGGATAAGATATATGTCCCTGAGCTCGCTGAGGTGACCATTGACCGGCATATCTTGCCTGGTCAGACCGTCGAGGAGGCTGCCCAACAGATACGCCAAATCATACTAGAAGCAGACATCAAGGGAAGATATGAGTTAACATGGGATGAAAGACCTACTCCTGCGCCGACAAGCTTCATCACCCCACCAGACTCCTTGTTTGTTCAGACTGCCAAGAGGAACCTT
>CAZZFH010000554.1:0-1536 GCA_964653295.1 uncultured Candidatus Bathyarchaeia archaeon
ATGTTTTTACCCTCGTCCCGTATCAAGACTGTGTTAGTGCTACCGAGGCTGAACACCTTTCCATCATATACTTCATTCACAGTCTCCTGAGGCATTGGGGTCAATGGCCATCTAACGCTCAACACGGGATGTCCCTTGTGTAGCCCAACACGGTGATAGAAACAGTGAACCAGTATGTCTACTTGTGCTTTACTCATCTTCTATTACCCACACACCTTCTAAGATGTATGAGTCTTTTAATTTTGCCCGATTGCGCTCTACCAACCCATAGGGGTTGCTTGAGATCAGGTCTAGGGCATGATCCTCGTCAACATCAATAAGGCTCAGTAGAGCAGTCAAGCCATATGGGTCTCTCAGACCCCAAATAGTAGTTGCACAGCTACTGGCAACCAAGGGAACCCCTCTCTTCACAGCGTTATCCTTGTTGCGTTTGATGAACTCGATGTGTTTCCTTAGCTTGAACCTATCATCTATGAGAAGCCTTGATAGATCTATCAGGTATCCTGTTCCAGAGTCTCTCATCAAGCCAGCTTGCTGTCTATCCAAGTGGTTGTCTTTCCATTTATCCACGATAGGATAGTTTATGAGGTCTACTCTACGGTCTCTTCCAGCTTGGCGAGCCACTGATTTATTCCTACAGTTTACAGTGATTATCTCGGTCTTCCATCTGTGACTTCTTAGGGTTCTTAAGAGTTCGTTGGGGTTTTTTGGGTTGAGATCGAGGCGCTTGACTATATCAACTATATTTGTATCGGGTTTCTCGTTAAGCCCGATTACAGTATACCCAAGGGATTTTGCAGTAGAGACCACTTCTGGGTTATCGGTTTGCAGGCAAAGGTCTGTGAAGTGCCTCAACCGCGTTTCGCCTCCAAATACTCTCTCAGGTAATCGGCTGGATCAACCTTGTGTGGCACCAGTAGGCTCACCTTTACCCTTATTGGATCATGCCTCTCCAATGCATATTTCCCGAGATATGCCTTCTGCTTATCGAGTCGTAGATATAGGTTCTTTGTCTCATCTATCCTCTGGGGCAACTCATCCAGCAACGAGACATAATCGAGACTCGACAGATTTTCTATTATATTGTCAAATAGCTCTGTTGATGATCTCCTGTGCTTTATTTGAAAATGGAGTGTTATGATGGGGTCGCCGAAGTAACCTTCCAGATTGGTCTCTGTATAGTTGGGGAACTCGGTGTCCTTGGGGAATAGGTTTCGCACAGCCCTCAGTACCTTTGCCCTGTCTTCTGTGGCGTGTTTGAATACTGAAATCTCGACCTGTCGTACTATTCTCTGATTGCTCAAATTCACCAAACTCATCCAAGTATTATGGATACTCCTCGGCAGCCACATATTTAGGTGAAACTGTTGAGTAAGGTTTTTGTATCTATCATGGATTCCTAACGTGGTTGCGGTCGTAGCTCAGTGGATAGAGCACGGGTCTTCGGAACCTGTGGTCGGGGGTTCGAGTCCTCCCGACCGCGCCACACTCATAACGGTTTTACCAACGAAGTGCCATTATCCATCCATGTTCCCA